>CAZTUL010000083.1:0-8194 GCA_964616275.1 uncultured Spirochaetaceae bacterium
CTCTGGAAGGACAACGTGTCTCGGGGTTCAATTCAATCTTGGCTGTCGGCTCGATCCCAATGGCAAAGAAATATTACACGGAACTGAAGAGACAGTTGGCTGAGCGGGGGCGCAAACTCAACATAGCGACCATCTTCAGCTATAGCGCCAATGAAGCAGAACAAGAGGATGTATTCCCTGACGAGGATTTTGATACCAGTGGTTTGGATAAAAACTCTCGAGATTTTCTGGAATCAGCGATTGCAGATTATAATGCTGATTTCAATGTGAATTATGACACCTCTTCTGAAAAGTTCCAGAATTATTACAAAGACCTATCCCTGCGGATGAAGAAGCGTGAGGTGGACCTTCTTGTAGTCGTGAATATGTTCCTCACTGGATTCGATGCCACCACACTCAACACGTTGTGGGTGGACAAGAACCTCAGGCAGCATGGTTTGATCCAAGCGTTCTCCCGTACCAACCGAATCTTGAATTCTGTCAAAACGTTCGGTAATATCGTTTGCTTCCGGAATCTGCAGAAAGAGACAGATGAGGCTATCGCACTTTTCGGAGATAAGGATGCCGGTAGCATCGTCCTGTTGAAGAACTACGAGGCCTACTACAATGGCTATGACGAAAATGGAAAACATCAGCCTGGATACACAGAACTCATACAAGAACTTGGACAGCAATTCCCTCTTGGGCAATCAATCATCGGAGAACAGAACCAGAAGGACTTCATCAGGTTGTTCGGAGCCATCCTTCGGCTCAAGAACATCCTGACGGCATTCGACAACTTCACAGGAAACGAGATCCTGACGAGTCGGGAATTCCAGGATTACCAAGGTGTGTACATCGACCTGTATCAGGAATTGACGAAGGACAGGAAGGCCGACAAGGAAAAGATCAACGAGGATATTGTCTTTGAGATTGAGCTGATCAGACAAGTTGAAATCAACATCGACTACATCCTGATGCTTGTGGCTAAGTTCCATGAATCGAACTGTGAGGATAAGAGTATCTTGGTTTCAATTGACAAGGCAATCAACTCCAGCATCCAATTGCGAAGCAAGAAGGAATTGATTGAGAACTTCATCCACACAATAAATGCATCGACAGTGGTGGATGAGGATTGGCGTAAGTTTGTCGTCGAGCAGAAGGAAACCGATCTAGCAACGCTTATCGAAGAGGAAAAACTCAAGCAGGAAGAGACACGGAAATTCATCAACAACTCATTCCGAGATGGTTCTCTGAAAACCACTGGTACGGACATCGACAGGATCATGCCTCCGGTATCAAGATTTGGTGGAGGCAATAGAGCTGTGAAGAAGCAAGGAGTCATCGAAAAGTTGATGCAGTTCTTTGAGAAGTATTTCGGGCTTGTGTAAGGAGGTTTCTTATGTATCAGTCGCTCTCAATTCGAGTTCCCTGGCACGACAACGGCTGGTCGGGAAAAGTATGTGAAAACCCGCATCAAAATCAGGCTTGCCGTGTTCTGAAAAATATCGCGGTTGCACGTGCAGATCTTGAATCTCCACAATGCGAAAGTTGTAGTGGCGAAACTATATTATCGAACAATACATTTATTCCACCATGTCTGACTGAGTCAGGGCAATTCATGTCTGACCATGAGATGTCAACTCAGCGGCAGCATCCTTATACCTATGATCCACGTTTTTCACATATTAGAGAAACCGCATTGCCCGTATCGTCGTATTCTTTTACAGTTATTCCCTATAAATGGACGCTGAAAGATAAGAACGAACAAGGTGATTCTCCAAACAGTCGCAATCATACGGGATACGACCCTGAGATTGAATTTGCTGTTACCAAGGATGACTCGTGGATCACAAATGGGGAGAACCAACGCCGAATTTTCGAGTATTTTTATCGTGATGTCACACCAAAGAAGTCATTGATAGTTGCTTATGCAAAAGCCGTACCGTTTATAGAAACCTCAGGGCGAATAGTAATAGGTATAGGCCTGGTGGAATCCGTCGGTGACTTAAGAGAATACGATTACGTTAAACCGCCGAAGGGTAAACAGGTGACAGCCTGCCTTTGGGAACGTAATATTGGGCATTCCATTCGTAGTGATAGAGAGAATGGTTTTCTTTTCCCATTTGCTGAGATACAAAACTATTTGAAGGAAAATCCTGAACAGAATCCAGAAGAATTGATAGTGATAGCCCCAGAGGAATATCGAGAGGAGTTTTCCTACGCAGCCGAACATTTGTCCCACGATGCGCTCATTCAAACCCTTAGCAAGGCTATAGTGGTTTTGAAAAGATATAAAGAGATAGGGTTGTCTTATGGCAACGGAGCGGATTGGGATCATTGTATTCACTGGTGCAAGACTCAGCTTGAAAAAGTTTGGGAAGACCGTGGAATGTATCCTGGTTTGGGAGCGGTCTTATCAGCGCTAGGTGTTCCCTTTGGGTTTGACGTCGCATTGACCTTGAAAAACACATATTGCGATGACGTATTATGGGATAACCTAGTGGAAGGGATGGAAGATTTAAGTTTCTTACTGCCGATCAATCAACAGGCTATTCTACAGGGATTCACACGGTCAAAACGAGAGGATATTCTCGATGAGATCGAGGACAAGAGCGATTACCTTGAATTGCTCTCCCGCATCACTCTTTCTTTGCCGCAGGTACAGCTTCTCTTGGACGATAAAGTACGTTCCGATTATTGGTTTAAGAAATATGCTGACATAGTGACTGATATCCATACGAAAGAGTTGTCAGCGAGTATTGTTGAAAACCCTTACTTGCTTTACGAGAAAACGTATCGTCTAGAGGCGAAATACCAAATAGGTATCGGAAGAATAGACCTTGCGATGTTTCCTCCCCAATTTATAGTTGAAAAATATTGGACCAACAGAAATATAAGTAGCATTCAAGACGTAGATGACCTGCGTCGTCTACGAGCGATCATCACATCCATTCTTGAATCCGAATCTGCAAAGGGAAACAGCTTGATGATTGCAGGGGATGTTGTTGGAGCAGTTACGAAATTTCGTTCTGATGTACCAAATATTGAGCCGGATATAGGGTTGCGCACAATTCAAAGCAATCGACGAAAGAGCTTTTTCAATGAAATGTTCATCCAATTCCCCATTAGGGTGATTTTTGAAAACGGGGAGGAGCGAGATGATACGGCATTACAATTAGTGCGCGTGCGAGATATAAATAATATAATTAGAACTTTTGTAGATAATCGTTTGGATGAGGTTATCCCAATCAGGGAAGATTGGTCAAAACTGTTGGATACCGCTCTTAAAAAGGAACAGAGATCAGCAGATGATCAGGAAAAAATGTCTCGCAATGAGAAGATCGAAGCCATAGCAAAGATGGCACAATCTCGAATTTCAGTTCTTACTGGTGGTGCCGGAACTGGAAAGACTACTACTCTTGTAGCTCTTTGTCTTTCCCAATCGATACAAGCCGGGCGTATTCTAGTACTTGCTCCTACAGGAAAAGCCCGTGTGGTTCTGAGCAGTAAATTAAGGGCGCAAGAAATAGAACACGAAGCCAAGACAGTATTTCAGTTCCTGATGAAAACTAGTCATTGCAATACAACCACATACACATACCATCTTTCTGGGAAACACAATAGTGAAACACCAGATACTGTCATTATTGATGAGTGTTCTATGTTAACCGAGGATATGTTTGGTGCGTTGTCAGAAGCGGTGCAAGGAGCAAAACGGGTTATTTTTGTCGGGGATCCTAGCCAACTGCCTCCTATAGGCACAGGAAAACCGTTTTGTGAGCTGGTTCAAAGGTTGAAATCACAAGAAGCTCAACCACATTACGCAAATCTTCTAGTTTCAAATAGACAAAAGAAGCGTGGTGACAATGCTCCCAGACTTGATGTTGAACTCTCAAAACTTTTTACTGAAGATTCGCTAGGTGATATAGGAGAAGACCTATTCTCCCGTATTTCAAAGGATGATGAGAACATTGAGTTTGTTTGTTGTAAGGAAGCAGATTCGCTGCCCAAGGTAATCGATGAAACGCTTGCAAAAATTAACATCACTGATGTAGATAGTTTTGATTCAATGTTTGGGGGAGTAAAAAACGGGAAATGGATGAATTTTTCAGATGCGCAAGCTGTCGATAATTGGCAGATTCTCACGCCCTTTCACAACAAGGAGATTATTGGCACCAGTGCAATCAACGCCTTTATCCAATCCGAATTTCGCTTGCCAAAGCCTGACGCGCACAGGATAACTCCAAACCTTTTGGGTAGGGAGGGTATTCGTTATGGAGAAAAAGTAATCAACCTTCAAAATCAAGACAGAAATAGCAAGGCATGGCAATGGAGTTTTTGGTCACCTGAAGGGTTACCAAAGGAGGACTGCGAGAAATACATCGCTAATGGTGAGATTGGAATTGTTTGCGGATTTTCAAAATATGGAAAGTCTCACGTTGTTCAATTTTCCTCCCAGAAGGGATATAATTATAATTTTTATAGTGGAGTTTCTGAAGAGGATTCATCGCTTGAACTTGCGTATGCTCTTACTGTACATAAGTCACAAGGTTCAGGATTCAAAACGAGCATCCTCATACTGATTGAGCCTGAACGGGGTAGATGTCCTTTGGTAACACGAGAAATGCTATACACTGCATTAACGCGTCAGACAGACAAGGTGTTCATTATCTATAATAAACATCCATCAGAACTCCGAAAATATATGTCTGCCGAGTACTCTGATTTAGCCACCAGAAAAACAAATCTATTTGAGCCTTTAGTTTTGAGACAACACAGAAATAGGTGGTTTGATCGTAATCTTATCCATGTAACAGTTGATGGAATTCAAGTACGATCAAAATCTGAGGTGATTGTTTATAATCTGCTTCTGAATTCAGGTATGCAACCTCTTTATGAGAGGGAATTACAACTAGGGGAGATAATAGTCCACCCCGATTTCACATTGGAGACCAAACACGGAACTGTCTACTGGGAGCATTTAGGCATGCTTGGGAATTATGGGTATAGCAAAGATTGGGAGCGCAAAAAAAGGTTGTATGCTGAACACGGAATTTCTGAAGAGACCGGAAAGCTTGTCATATCACAAGATGACCCAAACGGAAGTATAGATTCTAGGGCTATAAAAAGAATTATCGATCAATACCTCGGATAACAAACAGACAGAATGTTGATTCAGATCAGAAAGTGATTATGTTGAATATAAAATATATACTCACTTATAATTAAGAATATAAAAAATTCCATTCTCATGCTATTCTCAAAGGATGAGGGGGCCAAAAGAGTGGCCAGAGGAAAGAACATAAACCTATATATTAAGGATGGAATCTCCAAATGTACCATCAAGAACTGGATTGGTGTGGTTTACATAGTTCCTCGTACGCTCATTGATGTCGGTAAACAGATTGATAATCTAAACAGGAGTGGGGTCTATCTACTTCTTGGTACTACTGAAAAAGATGAAGAAGCTGTTTACATCGGTCAAGCCGATATCCGAAAAAATGAAAGAGGTGTGTTGCATCGGATACTTGAACCCCATAAAAGTATAGATTATTGGACTGAGAGCATCATCTTCACTACCGTAGATAATTCACTTGGGGCCACAGAGCTCAACTACCTGGAATACCGTCTTCATGAAATTGCCTTGGACGCTGATCGATGTAAGGTCACAAATGGTGGGTCGCCACATAAAGGAAGCCTTCCGGAAGAGAAAGAAGATGAAATGGAAGATTTCATCGATTTCATCCGTCTGGTTGTGCGGGCGCTTGGACGTAAGGTTTTTGAACCAATGGTCACTAGGGTATCCGAAAGTACTATCGAAGATCAAATTTTTCATTCCAAGGGGAAGAAAGCATCAGCATTAGCAAAACTCACGAATGATGGGATTGTAGTATTGAAAGGGAGTCGACTTTCAGAGGGGTTGACTCGAAGTGCCCCAAATCAAGTGAGTAAATTACGAGCAAGGTATTCTGATTCTATCGATCGATCGTTTGTTCTGACGAAGGATATTAGATTCACCAGTCCTTCTGCAGCTGCAGGTTTTGTTGGAGGGGCTAGCCTAAACGGTAACGAATATTGGGTTACGGACGATGGGGTTACCCTTGGTGAGTACTTAGGGAATATCCCCTTAAAAAGTTCGGAATGTTAGAAATATAAGAAACATCTTTAACCTGTAATACCTATTTAGGGAGGAGCTTATTTTGGAAGTGTCAAGACGATTGGAACTATCCAGGCAAAATGGGAGAAGTCCTGTTGTGGGAATTTTCTGCTGGCTGATATCTTACAAGGGTGGGTTTTAATTGGTACTGATTTGAAAATAGGTTAGGGGAAGACTAAAGTATTATACCGTGAGGTACGAGATGCTATTTACAGTTGAGTGGATGAATACAAATGAAGGATTCCTTTCTTTTATTCTGTCGAGTATTACGATCATAGTAGCTTTATTAGCACTTTGGGCGCCGAATAAAAAGAGGTTACGGATTCGAGGATATGTTACCCTAAACCATACCCTCTTTTCTAAACATTACCTTCCTGTTGATGGAAAGAACAGAAGAGAGGTAGAAGTAATATGCAATTTGACAGTGACGAATACGGGCAATCGACCGGTTATTCTTACCATAGTAACCTTGATAGTATTTATGAAAAGAAAGGAAATTCGGGATTCTGAAGAACCGTTTAGGATAATAGGGTATGGGTCTTCACCTGATATCGAATTTGAAAAATTTGAGGTCAAACCTGCAGAGATGTATGAAATGACCTTTAGCACTAGCAATATGAATGTTGCTGACACGCTTAGTCGTGATGATCTTGAGGCAATTAGTAAAGGCAAGTGTTTCATCCATGTAAATGATACGGAAGGTAAAAAGTATAGAATAAGGCTTAGAGATTTTGAAAATAAGGTGAAAGAAGTATTACAAATTGAGAATGTTCAATTTAGGACCAAACTTCCAGTTCGTTCCATATAGTTCCTTTTTGCTATTAACATTATTTGATCTATTATTTACTGCTACTGGGCTGAAAGAAATTGAGGTTAAGATTGCAAACGGCTTCCATTCAATCTTAATTCTATTTCAGAATAGAATCTTCCGGATTTTAGATTATCAATGGGGATGTTCGTGGAAACACGAACAATTTATTAGTTTTATGAAAATTAGTTTGATATAATCATAAATGATTCAAATGTAAGATGACACAATAAAAAACAAGGATTGTTTGAGGCGAGTGGTAAGCTGAGCTCTACACGGTAACTTCACTACTGTTTCACACCTAAGTACACTCAACTTCATATCCTAGGTACATTCTGTACGTAGAAACTAGTAAACTGCGAAGAAAAAAATGGTGCAAAAGGAGTCAGAATGTACCTAAAAACAATAAAAGAACTAATTGATCCAAATAATACAGAATATACTAATTCGTTTTTTAAGGATTGTCATATTGCTTGTGAATCTTACTTCACAAGATTGATGCTTATTGGTTTACGAATGAATGGAATTAGCTATCGGCAAACTTCAGAGGTTACTAAAGATAGTTTTTTATCTATTCGTGACACTCTTGAAAAAGCTTTAATACTTATCGATAAGGAAAAGGGACCCCTGGTTGTTAAAGAAGTTAACTTGAAAAACGGTTTAGAACTTTTTATAAAGTATTCTGCAGGCTATCGTAATAAACTTCAGCATGGAGCAATTGAAGAAATTAACGATCCCATTGTATTAAAACTAGTAATTGACATTAACCTATCATTAATTCGAGAAATAGAATTTTATTTAAATAAATATTTCAATCTATCGGCTTTTAATACACCTGGGGAATGGGGAGCTAAACGAATAACAACAATTCTAGAAATAGATGAAATTAGAAAGAAGTTTAAATTAAGACCGGGATCGGAAATTATGTCATTTGAAAAATCTAATAAGATGTTCTCTAATATCGATTGGAGCCATAAAAAATGATGCCGAAGGTAGAATACAATAGGCAAATATTCGATACACAATAAGTATTTCCCCATGTGTGCGTTTCCGATGGTTTCAATATACACGATCTCTTGATTCGACGAGTCCTACTTCGCTGAAAAGCTCTCTCCAATTAAAGCCGTGATGGTATGAAAACCTCAAAATAACGCATCCAGAGGGGTTTTTGGCCTATCGTACTCTCAAATCATTGTATCAAAACCTACGCAAAGACCTCCCGAGGATGAACCAGTGTGTGATTCACC
>CAZTUL010000084.1:0-8131 GCA_964616275.1 uncultured Spirochaetaceae bacterium
AACTTAGTTTAAATTAATAAACCTCATACCTAATATATTGAGGGTATCTTTGGAACAAATTGATACTAGTTAGATGAGTCACATTATGATATGCTCCAACATCTCACATAATATCCCATGCTCTGGGTTAGAGGAGCTGCAGATGACCGAAATTGAGAAGTTGCGTGCTGCTATACGCTTTGATATGGCAAAAAAACCAATTCGACAACGAAATTTCCTTCGCCCACTAACATGGCTCCTGAGCTTTCCCGCTACCTTAAGTCATCGCCTGCGCATTAACCGAAAAAGAATGGACGGAGTAAAGCCTCCTTATTTATTACTTTGTACGCATCATGCATTCATGGATTTTAAAGTTACTACTGCAGCAATATTTCCTCATAGGGCTAATTATGTAGTAGCAATTGATGGCTTTATTGGACGTGAATGGTTGCTGCGACAGGTAGGCGGAATTTGCAAACGAAAATTTACTAATGATGTTCAGCTCATACGTCAAATACGCCATGTGATTGTTCAACACAAAGATATTCTGGCACTCTATCCTGAAGCACGATACTCCCTCATTGGTACCAATGCAGTACTCCCGGAATCACTCGGGAAAATGGCCAAACTACTTGGTGTTCCCGTTGTCATGTTGAATATGCATGGGAATTATTTGAATTCACCTTGTTGGAATCTTACCCCTCGCGGGAATCGAATAGAAGCCGATTTAACTCAGATTTTCAGTGCTGAGGAATTGAAAGCGGCTTCAGTTGCCGAGATCAATGATGGAATCAATAAAGCTTTTACATATGATGAGTATCGTTGGCAGAAAGAACAGGGGATTATTATTGATTATCCGAAACGTGCAGAGGGGCTTCATAAAGTATTGTATCAATGTCCACATTGTCTTACTGAATACAAGATGACCAGTAGTGGAGCTGCCATAGCGTGCGGGGCATGTCATAAAGTGTGGGAGATGAGTAATTTAGGAGAACTCGCAGCCATACATCCAGCAGATGATGAACAGGGCTTACATACAGAGTTTCCTCATATTCCCGATTGGTATGAATTTGAACGGATGCAAGTGAGAAATGAAGTGCGTAACGGTACCTACCATTTTTCATCTGAAGTGACCGTAGATGCTCTTCCCAATGCTCGAAAATATATTCGACTGGGGACGGCAGTACTCACGCACTCTCTGGATGGATTCCTGCTAGAAGGAGAGTTTGACGGGGATTCATTCAGATTAGAAAAACCAGTTCCTTCAATGTACTCCTGTCACATTGAATATGATTATTTTGGGAAAGGAGATTGTATCGATCTTTCTACACTGGATGATACCTATTATATCTATCCTCACGGAAGTGATTTTTCTGTAACAAAAATAGCTCTTGCGACTGAAGAGTTGTTTTATCAGCCTGTAGAATCCAAGTCATAGGTACCCATTTCTGCGATTCCAAAAAATTCCGACATGGACATATCGAGAGCAGTTACTAAACGCTCAAGGGTAAACAAGGTTGGGCTATGCTCATCTTTTATGATTTTATACAACTGAGATCGTGCCATGCCAACATCATGGGCAAATTGAGAAATTGGATAATGTCTTGATTGTAGGATTGTAAGCAGTACCTGACCTATCAGCATGAAAAAATTGTATCACGTAATCAGTTTTAGAAGATTTTTTTGTTACTAATACACCATGAAGATTACAGTAACTATTACTATATAGTTACTGCTAACCGTATGGGGCAATTTCATATGTTATCTCACGAAGTTCGGAAATCCAGTTGTTGACGGAAAAGTATATTGTGTCAAACCCTATGATGCTGTAGAGTAAACATGTTATACTGTTTCCGACTGGAGGATACATCATGAATCGCGACAATCACGCTCCCATCTTTAATAAGTGTTTTGATTTCACTGAAGCTGCAGAAGTACGTGCTTCCGGGTTATACCCGTTTTTCAAGCCTATCAGCAGAAGTGAAGGGTCTCGTGTGTATATTGATGGGCGTGAGATGCTCATGTTGGGATCAAACAACTATCTTGGATTAGCAAACGATCAGCGTCTCAAAGAAGCGGCTGAAATGGCAACACAACGATACGGAACAAGCTGTAGTGGTTCCCGGTTCATGAATGGAACTCTTGATCTTCACGAGGAGCTAGAGCATAGATTAGCGAAGTTTGTTGGAAAAGATGCTGCTCTCTGCTTTACTACGGGATACCAGACAAATCTTGGTGCTCTTTCAGCAATACTTGGCCGAGGGGAACACGTTATTGTCGATAAATATGATCATGCTTCCATTATGGATGGTATTTTTCTTGCTGATGGAATGAAGAAGCAGGTGACCTTTCACCGGTACAAGCACAACAATTTAGCCGATTTAGAGCAGGTTCTGCAGCGTATCCCAAGAGATGAGCCTAAACTTATAGTAATTGATGGAGTATTTTCCATGGAGGGAGATATTGCACCACTGCCTGAAATAAGAAAGATTGCAGATGCATATGGAGCTGGAATTTATCTAGATGAAGCACATGCCCTTGGGGTGGTTGGAGCAACTGGTCGAGGAACGTGTGAGCATCATGGCGGAAACCCAGACTTATGTGATTTGCTCATGTGTACGTTCAGCAAGTCCTTCGGTTCAATCGGAGGATTCGTTGCCGGTGATGAAGGAGTTATTGATTTTATTAAGCATTTCGCCAGACCACTCATATTCAGTGCCTCTATGCCACCGGCAAATATTGCAGCAGCAATGAAAGCTCTTGAAATTATTGAGTCAGAACCTGAGATTGTGCAGCAATTACAGAAGAATGCTCAGTATATGATCGAAGGGTTCTCCTCATTGGGATTTAACGTAGGAACTTCAGAGACTCCCATCGTACCGCTTCTTATTGGAAATAATGAAAAGACCTTCCTCCTATGGAAGCAGGCGTTTGAACGCGGGGTGTATGTGAATCCGGTTATTACTCCTGCGGTTCCACCACAGCGAGCTCTCATTCGAACTTCGTGTATGGCAATACATTCTCAAGATGAATTAGATCAGGCGATGGAAATAATGGGTCAGGAAGCCCGAAAACTGGGAATTATCTGATTCGACTGTTCGATACCTGATTCAGGCAGTATAATTACTGTATGAAGCGAATAATTGTACAAAATCCAGAGGATTTTTCTCCTCTGGTTGCTTCGCATATACGTCAGGCAGCAGAAGCGAGTAGTCGAGAGATAGCCATAGGAATTCCCGGAGGACGGGGAGCTATTCCTGTGGTTGCCGGTATCCTTCAATGTGAGCCGGATGTCTTACAGAGAGTCCAATTGTACCTAGTGGATGAGCGACTCTCTGGAGATAAGAATGTTGATACTCTTTTGGATGTAGGACTACAACAAGCTATAGATGCGGGGCTTTTTTCTCATTCACAAATTCATAGTCCTCATGTAGGTACTCCATTTATGAATTCCAAACGGGGTCTTGAGTTGTTGTATCTTGGAATTGGGGAAGACGGCCATATGGCCAGTCTCTTTCCGGGATCATATCCGGAACTCGATGCAAAAGATGTTGCCGATGTAGTAAAAATCGATTCAAGTCCGAAACCACCACCGGAACGGGTAACCATAAGTTATAGAGGCTTAAGACTCTATGCAAAACGATCTCGAACATATGTCCTCTTTTTTGGGGAGGGCAAACGGATTGCATTAGAACGGTTTTTGGATGGGCAGGAGAATCCCTCTTCACTTCCCTGCATGTATTTCCCGAGAGAGTGGTTCAGTTTTGATGTTGTTACAGATATAAAGGGGGTTTGAGGATGAAGAGAATCATTATTCAATTCGGTGGAACGGGGGATCTGGCAAAAAAGAAGCTCTATCCAGCGTATGAACATCTCTCCAAGAAAGGATTTGATTTTACTGTCCTAGCACTTGGGCGTAGATTTCAAGAACGGAGTGACTTTCTCAAAGAGATGGTCTCCAATGATGCTTCAGAAGAATTTTTAGACCGCCTGCTGTATCAATATTACGATATGAAAGATCCTGAATCCACTGTCCCCTTAAAAGCTCAGATTGAACACATTATCCAGGATCAAAAGGAAATTGAACTTATTTATTATTTGGCATTACAGCCATCTTTATACGAAGAAGCCATTCGGCAGATTCAAACTATAGATTCTCAGCTTTCCTGTCAGTGTCATCTTGATAAAAAAATAATTGTAGAAAAGCCTTTTGGCTTTGATTTAGAAAGTGCCCTACGATATAATGAAATTTTACTCAAAGCTTTTAGCGATAAGGAAATATATCGAGTTGATCACTACCTTGGCAAAGAGTTCATGCAGAATCTGCTCATTTTGAGATTCCATAACGATATTATGAGGAGTATATGGGATAATCACTCAATTGAAAGCATACAGATAATTTTCGATGAAACACATGGTGTAGATCAGCGGCTTGGGTTCTATGAGCAGATAGGTGTGGTTCGAGACACAATTCAAAATCACATTATGCAGATAATTACCTATCTCACTATGAATGAACCGGCTACTTTGACGCCAGAAGATATTGCAGTGGAGAAGGTGAAAGTACTGCGCTCAATTGCCCCTGTATCAGAATTTCACACAGGCAGATATGAATCGCTTGGAGCATCGAGTGGACAGATAGTGCAGACGCCAACCTATGCAGCTCTCAAATTGGCTATAAACACCTACTATTTTGCCGATGTGCCGATTTTCATTCGAACAGGGAAAATGCAGAATGAGGCGAAATCGCTTATCTATATAAAGTTTAAGAATACTACACAGAAAGTAATGCATGATGAATCTATTGGCGAGAATGGTATAATTATTACCATTCATCCTGAACTCACAATCGATATCAGTATGAATCTGAAGGAACCCGATACTTCGTGGAAGTCGAAACCGGTTCGCTTTAGATTTAATCAGGCAGAAACCTTTGGGGCGAATACTCCTGAAGCATATGAACAAATTGTTAAAAAGATTTTACAGGGTGATAAAAGCTTATTCCCCAGCATGAGAGAAATAACTGAATCGTGGAGAATTGTAACTCCAATGCTCCAGCAAGAGGAGCATATGGAGGTATATCCCGTTAGAACGTTACCGAAATTTGCTTCTGACCTTGCTCGTAATAACGGTTTTAACTGGTTTGATTAACCCTGGGATGTAATCGTCTATTCTTCGTCCAGCAGTCGTTTATCTCCAGATAATGCCTGAATTGGGGCAATATTCTGAGTTACTTCCAACGTTCCAAGATACAATCCCTGATCATCCCTGACTGGATAATAACGAATGTGTGCATACACATCTCCTAGGTGGATATAAAATTCGGCAACATCTCTTTTACCACTCTTAAAATCGCTTATTATTTTCTCAACAATATGCATGCTTGCCGGTGGATGACAGTTGATAACCTTTCTACCGATAATCGCAGTGGTTCTTGGGAAAATTCGTTCCGTTCCTTGTGAGAAATAGGCTACCTCATCATTCTTGTCTACAAAGGTGATATCTACAGGAAGAGTGTTGAGTACACGAGTTAATATTTCGGGAGAGAACGAACCTGTTGGTAAGGTTACTACTCCCTCCGACATTGCTGCAGTTTTTGCTTTTGGATTCTCCTCTTCCGGGGGTGTCCATGTTGGAAGACTATCGAGAAGACAATATCCGATTTCCGGGCTGCCTTCAGTAATTTGTCTCCAATCGGTAACGAAAAAAACTTCACTTACCATAGGTATGAGAATATCTTCTTCCTTCGAAATCATCTCTATGATTTTCTCTTTTGTTGATTCTAAATGACTGAGAAAACTCTCTACATCTGAATGAGCAGGTCTTCCAGCATCGATGAGTGCTTCGAGTTGGTTTTTACTTTGTTTCACCATATCTCGAATTTCATCATCTACACCCCACATAACTTTTGGTGGGGCAGTAATCCCGTATCGTTCCATTATTGGGAACCAGAGGTTCTCTTTTTTTGAGTAATGCTTGTCTATCTGTAACAATTCCTGAAAGTCCTCTAACAGCTGAGTAACAGCCTTTAGGTTACCTTGGCTGACTTGTTCTGCATGTACCATAATACGCTCAGAAAAAAGTCGCTCGATAGCCCGATTCTCTTCCTTTAGAACCCAGGTCGGATGTCCTTGATCTTTAGTATTGTTTTTATCGGCATGAATGTCGGCAACGGATCCTTTAAATAAGGAGGCATGGACATCACAAAGTTTCTGAATTTCTTCAACTTTTACACCCTCATGCTCAATGAGAGCTTTTTCCATATTAGCTATTTCATCGGCTCCAACCCCCTCAAACTCTTTTGCGAAATCGGCTTTAACCGCATCGAAATCTTCACCGTTATGGAGTCTTTGTATTAATTCCTTAAGCAGTTTTTGTCGATTAATACTATTATTTATTTCTGCACTCATGATTTCTTATCCTCCTGTGGATTGTTTTCAATCAAATATCCATGTTCTTCCAATGCAAGAATGATACGTTCGAGATGTAAGCCACGCATTGCCGCACCCTTTGGAATTGTCATAACTTTACCGACTGTGGTCAGCATTATTGGTTTTACAATTTCTGTGAATCCGATGCTTGCCAGTACGGGAACCAGTTCAGGGTCTGCAGTACATAATGCATGGACTGTCTTCTCAAGATTTATTGATTTCTGTGACATATAAAACTCTCTCTCTTTGGAATAGTAGCATGGATGCACAATCAATTAAGTTGCAATTGCAACATTATAATAAAACAGCCCCGGAGATGCAATACTCCGGAGCCTTGTACATGTACTGTTCGTTCTAAGAGAAGAGAGCAGCTATTTCTTTTGCATAGAGATGATTAATTTTATGACGCATCACCTCTTGCTTTGCAGATAACTCCTGTCCGACTTTAAACGGAACTTGCAGAATTTCGAACCTGTTTATATGTTCAAAAGGTTTAAAGCCATTTTTGGTACTTACTAATTCATTGATCTGTGAATGAATCAATTCCTTTACTTCAGGAAGCGTGCAAACATCAAATCGTGCCATATAGGGAATATTATTTTCCTTTACATACAATTCGAGCTGTTTCGTATCTGGTACAATAAGAGCCGCCAGGTACTTTTGATCCTGTCCCACAACGACAGCTTGATCAATATATTCTGATTCACGTAAACGGGCTTCAAGTGGTACTGGTTCAATATTTTCTCCCCCTGATAGGACAATAGTATCTTTTGCTCGTCCACGTATGGCATATTCCCCTTTGTGAGTCCATATGCCGATATCTCCAGTATTGATCCAGCCTTCTGCATCTATCACAGCGGCGGTAAGATCGGGGCGTTTATAGTATCCTGCCATTACCTGACCACCTCGTGCAAAAATCACCCCTTTTTCACCAGGCTTCGCAAATTTGCCCTGTTCTGTAACAATCTTGATTTCTGTGCCAGGAAGAGGTGAGACGGTTCCCGGTACTTGATGCTTGATATCACGAAGACCGATAACTGGGGCAGTCTCAGTTAACCCATAGCCATCGAGTAATGTAATTCCGATTGCCTTAAAGAAGTTATCAACAGAGGAGGGTAGAGATCCTCCACCAGATACACCGGCTCTAAATTGAGTACCAAACTTCTTCTTAATTGTTTTAAAAACCAAAACATCACCAAGTAGTTTGAATGGAGTGAGGAGGATAAAAGGAATAATCCCAACGAGAAAGTCTACTGGATAGAATCTCTTGGAAAATTGTGGCATTCGGTTGGTAATCAGGTTTTTCATCTGGACATGATGTGCTCCTATCCATACAAAGAAATGGAATAAAGCACGAGCTACGGGGCTTTTCCCTTTAACATTCTGATACACTCCTGCTTTCACAGCCTCCCAGATTCTTGGGACAGACCCCATCCAGGCTGGATTGACCCGTTGAAGATCAACCAGCATAATCTTACCAATTGGTTTAGAATATGCTATGGCAGACGCTTGTGACACTATGACGTACTGAAGAATACGCTCAAAGGAGTGCCATACGGGGAGCACGCTAAGCCATCGCTCTCCTTTGTGGAAATCTATCACCTTAGGGAGCTGCTCCAGTTGGAAGAGGAAGTTCTGATGGGTTAACATGACTCCTTTCGGTTCTCCTGTAGTTCCACTGGTAAAGATAATCGTTGCAATATCATCATTCTTCCCTTGGG
>CAZTUL010000085.1:0-8116 GCA_964616275.1 uncultured Spirochaetaceae bacterium
CAGCAGACGCTGGTTCCTCCGTTAATTGCCCGCTCCTTTTGCGATGGCGATGTAATAGAGCTTGTGGAGGGGACTAAAAAAGTACGTGCCCTGTTTGCCGACTGGCATCTGAAACGGAGTGACCGATGGCGAGTTCCCGTACTGGAGGACAGGATGGGAATTGTTGCCGTGCTTGGCGGTGCGTACGGGGGAAGAGACCGTGTATCAACACGATGTCGTATAGCAACCCTTGCTCCAAATAGCGGTACATTATATAGTGTGACGGATAGAGAAGGATAGTATGGTGGATAAAGAAAACAACGAAGAGAAGAGACCGCATACCGGTGAACCAGAAGAGACGAACAGACCGAATCATGAGGGTAACGATTCCTCCAATGGTCAAGACAACCGTGACCAGCGTGATAACCGCGATAAGCGGGACAATCGCGACAGGGATGATGATAGTCGCTTTTGGACGGGTAAAACACAACAGGATTCTCGTCAGAATCAACAGAAACGCTCACCGAATCAGCAGGGACCGAAGTTCGATTTCAGTAGAAAGAATCGTATAGCTCTTGGGTTTTTCGTATTTCTGATTGCTACGTTCACCTTTATGCTCTTTAATGAAGGAAGTACTGTAGGTTCGCAACAGATACCGTACAGTGGATTTCTGCAGTATGTAGAGTCCGGCCAGGTTCAGGCAGTGGAAATTGAAGATAAAAATGTTATTACCTTCGCACTGCGTAACAATATGACAGCCAGCACCAGAATTCCGTATGACGATGATTCACTCATGGATACCCTCATGAAGAATAATGTGCAGGTCACCGGTACAGTGCGTGGTATCTCCTTCCTGCAGATAGTTCTCCAATTCTTACCATGGATCATATTTATTGGCTTCACTGTGATGCTTTGGCGGCAGACAAGAGGGGCGAATGGCAATGTAATGGCATTTAGCAAGAGTCGTGCTAAAGAGTACATGGATACCGATGTAAAAACTACATTTGCCGATGTTGCAGGGCAAAAAGAGGCTAAGTACGAACTGGAAGAGGTTGTTGAGTTCCTCAAGAAACCAGAAAAGTTCCAGGATATCGGTGCAAAAATTCCTAAGGGCGTGCTCTTGGTTGGCCCTCCCGGAACGGGTAAGACGCTTCTCGCACGTGCCGTAGCAGGTGAGGCTGGAGTTGCCTTCTTCCACATGTCGGGTTCCGATTTTGTGGAGATGTTCGTAGGTGTGGGAGCCAGCCGCGTAAGAGATCTCTTTGAGCAGGGGCGAAAGCATGCTCCGTGTATTTTATTCATAGATGAGCTCGATGCAGTAGGGCGCACTCGCGGTAGTGGTCTCGGCGGTGGTCACGATGAGCGTGAACAGACATTGAACCAGATGCTAGTTGAGATGGATGGGTTCGATGCAGCAACCGGAGTTATTGTAATGGCAGCAACGAACCGACCCGATGTACTCGATCCTGCATTGCTCAGGCCGGGTCGATTTGACCGTCAGGTTGTGGTTGATATGCCCGATGTAGCAGAGCGCGAGGCAATCCTGGCAATTCACTGTAAGAAGATTAAGAAGGACAGCAATGTGAATCTTAATCGTATTGCCCGAGCAACTCCCGGGACCAGTGGAGCCGATTTGGCGAACCTGGTGAATGAGGCCGCGCTCTTTGCAGCACGCTCAGGGCGGGCTACAGTTACCATGGAAGATTTTGAACAGGGACGCGATAAGATTCTGCTCGGTGTGGCAAAGCATTCGAAGGTGATGACTCCCGATGAAAAGAGAGCTACTGCGTATCACGAGGCTGGACATGCACTATTACACTATCACTTAGAGCATTTGGATCCATTGCACAAGGTCACGATTATTCCTCATGGCAGAGCTCTTGGTCTTACGATTTCGCTTCCTGAGAAGGATGCTTATACAAAAAACAGAAGTATGCTGAACGACTGGATCAAGGTCTGTATGGGTGGATACGTTGCTGAAGAGTTGGTCTATGGCGAGACAACTACTGGAACGAGTAATGACATTAAACAGGCCACTGAGATTGCTCGCAGAATGGTTACCGAGTGGGGAATGAGTGAGATGGGATTCATTGGATTCGGCAAGGATGATGAACCGCTGTTCCTTGGGCGAGAGATTGCCCAGCACAAGGATTACTCCGATGATACCGCTCGGAAGATTGATGCTGCGATAAGTAAAATTCTCGATAGTGCACTGGAAGAGACCCGGAAGATCCTCTCGGAGAATCGCGATCAGTTGGATAAACTGACCGAATCACTGGTTGAGAACGAGACCCTTGATGATGCTCAGATTCGCCAATTACTGGGGTTTGAACCAGCAGAGCAGACAACGAAATTTATCTAGTGACCTGCAATAACAGACGAGGCAGAGACCAGAGAGAGACACATGGCTAAAGACTCACGACACATTCGCAATTTTTGTATTATAGCTCATATTGACCACGGTAAGTCGACACTTGCCGATCGGTTTATCGATAAAGCGAAGCTCGTGAATACACGTGGACCGCTTCAGCAGCAGATGCTCGATAACATGGATATTGAACGGGAACGTGGTATAACGATTAAAAGTCAGGCTGTGACAATTCCCTATGTAGCTGCCGATGGAAAGGAGT
This sequence comes from uncultured Spirochaetaceae bacterium, assembly GCA_964616275.1. GTDB lineage: Bacteria > Spirochaetota > Spirochaetia > Sphaerochaetales > Sphaerochaetaceae > CAYZJV01. The sequence goes on from CAZTUL010000085.1 coordinate 2,610, forward strand.
ACGAGCTGAACCTGGTTGATACTCCGGGACACGTTGACTTTTCCTACGAGGTCTCGCGGGCAATCGGCTCCTGCGAGGGAGCTCTATTGTTGATAGATGCCGCTCAGGGTGTTGAAGCTCAGACACTGGCAAATATGTATATGGCTATGGAGCTCAATCTGGAAATCATTCCGGTCATTAACAAAATTGACCTGCCCAGTGCCGACATTGAGTCATGTCTGCATCAGATAGATCATGATCTTGGACTTGATCCCGACTTAGCTGCTCTTGTCTCAGCAAAGACCGGTGAGGGAATAGACAAGTTATTTGAGACGATTGTCGAGTTTATTCCACCTCCGAAGGGAGAGATGGATGCCCCTCTCAGAGCTCTTATTTTCGATAGTCACTACGATGCATACCGTGGTGTTATAGTCCACTTCCGTGTCTTTGATGGCACCATAAAAGAGGGACAGGACATCAAGCTTTTCTCGAATGATGCGATTCATACTATTGAAGAGGTCGGTGTGTTCAAGATGGGTTTGGTCCGTACTCAGCAGCTGAGTGCAGGAAATGTAGGCTACTTTATTGCAGGAATTAAAACCATTCGCGATATTCGAGTAGGCGATACTGTTACCGATGCAAAAGTACCCTGTAAAAATCCACTTCCCGGCTTCAAAGAGGTTAAACCAGTTGTATTTTCCTCTATTTACCCTGTCGATTCAAACGATTATGAAGAGTTGCAGGACGCGATTGACCGTCTGAAGCTGAACGATGCCTCTTTGGTCTATGAAAAAGATGCATCGGTAGCCTTGGGATTTGGGTTCCGTTGTGGGTTTTTGGGGATGCTCCATCTTGAGGTCGTTCAGGAGCGCATTGAACGGGAGTTTGATCTCTCTATAGTCTTTACGAGTCCTTCGGTACGGTATGTGGTCCATATGAAAGATGGTGAAGATCTGAAGATAGACAATCCACTGAGCTATCCGAACCCTATGCTGGTTGATTATGCAGAGGAGCCCTATATTCGTGCAGAGATCATTACTCCCACCACCTATGTGGGTAATATAATGAGTCTCTGTATGGAGAAGCGGGGCATTCAGACGGCGATGAATTATCTGGATGAAAAGCGGGTTGAGCTGATCTATGAGATGCCGCTTGCAGAAGTTCTCTTTGAGTTTTACGATCGGTTGAAGTCGGTTTCCAGAGGTTATGCAAGTTTTGATTACCACGTGATTGGGTATCAGAAAACCGATCTTGTCCGCCTCGATATTCTGGTGAACGGTGAACCGGTGGATGCTCTGAGTCAGCTCGTATTTCGCGGAAGTGCTCAGACTCGTGCCAGGCAGGTGTGTGAACGGCTCAAGGATGAAATTCCCCGGCAGATGTTCAAGATTCCTATTCAGGGTGCTATTGGTGGAAATATTGTTGCTCGTGAGACGATTAATGCACTGCGAAAGGACGTTACCGCTAAGTGTTACGGTGGTGATATTTCTCGTAAGCGAAAACTCCTAGAGAAGCAGAAAGAGGGAAAGAAGCGCATGAAGATGGTGGGGAATGTAGAAATCCCCCAGCAGGCCTTCCTCGCTGTGTTAAAGACGAACGATACAAATTAATTCTCGTGTCTCTATGCAAGTACCGTAAGAAAATAATCGTTCAAGGTCGCCTCTGCGTAGAGCATTTCATACAGTGCATTCAGTACAATAAAATCGGCTTCAAGCTGCTTCGAGCGGACAAACTCTCCAAGTAGTTTAATCGTTCTCAGTCCTTCGATCACTGTTGAGCTCTTCGGGTCATTTGAGAAACCTTTGCCCAGAAGGAGCCCTAATGTTCTGTTTCTGCTCAAGTCGTTCAGTGCGGTCAATCCCAAATCGCCCAGTCCGCAATAGGTGAATATGGTGAGCTCATCACATGAGTAGAGTCGCAGCATACGCCGCATCTCATTAACAGCCTTGGTCATGAGCAGGAAGTCCACATTCGGGGAATTGTAGCGTCCCGAGACTATCCCCATGGCAATTGCATACATATTCTTGAGCACACTGAGAAACTCGACAGCACGAATATCTTCACTATGATCAATGGTGATTCCGGTGTCGTGCAGTACCGCTTTCATCTCCTCATAATCCCGTTGACTACCGCCAAAGGTCATGCCCGATGGGGCACCGTTCATCACCTCTACGGCGAAGGTAGGCCCCTTAAGTGACCCTGTTCGTGCAAAGGGGATGAGGTCCACAAGAAATGAACCATCTTCTGCCAACCCTTTTGAGAGATTGATTACCAGCATATGCTCTTTCGTGTGTGGCTGAATGGCGTGACAGAAGGATTCAATTGCCTTGGAAGGGATAGCAAGAAAGAGTACGTCTGCTGTATAGGTGCACGATATGTCGCCAGTGGCGGTGATATCGCCATGTATGTGGCGGCCGGGGAAGTATTTGGCATTCTGATGATTTGTATTGATATCGGCAATGACATCCTCTTCAATGGTGTAGAGGGTTATGGCGTTGTCGCTGTTCCAAGAGAGTCGTTGAGCAATTGCGGTACCGAAAACTCCGGCTCCAGCTACAACTATTGATCTTTGCGGCATGAGTATCCTCCAATGGTAATTCTGTAAGTGGTAACATATGCATGGGATAGCGGTTGCCTACTTTCCTGACATTAGTAGTAATACTGTTTTCAAAAAGTTTCAACAGGGTAGTTCTCTGTTCCATAGATACGCGATATGAGTTCAAACCGACTTCCGACGCCTACCTTCTGATAGAGTCTATGGTTATGGTTTGCTACAGTTCGTACCGATAGATTGAGTTTAAGGGCAATTTCTTTGTCACTTTTCCCTGCTATGATCAGATGGAGTATTTCTTTCTCACGAGTTGAGAGCTGTGATCCTTCTATGAGTTTCTGCAGATGCTCAGTATGCAGGGTGGGTGTGTTCTGACTGGAGGGGAGAGCTAAGTCATCGAATAGTGAGGTGATTTTATCACGGACAAGCTGTACATGTGATGAGACCATTTCGCGGTCGTGTGCGAGTGTCCGTGCAATGGAGGCAAGCAGCATTTCGGCACTGAACGGTTTGGTGATATAATGCACTGCTCCCTCATGCAGACTTTCTATCTTCTCCTCCAGAGAGTCTCGTGCGGTAAGAAATATCAGGGGAATCGGGTGATGGGTGTGCTGTTTGTGTAGTTCAGCAATGAAGCTGTGTCCGTCCATGATGGGCATCATAATGTCACAGATAATCAAGTCCACCGGTTTATGCGATAGCAATTCAAGTGCCTCTTTGCCATGATGGGCCAATTGTACCTGGTACAACCCGCCCATCACAGAGATAAGGTAGGCACCCATATCGTCATTGTCATCAATCACCAGGATAGTTGGGGTATAGTTGTTTCCATTTGCTGGTTGTTCCTGTATCTGTTCTGCTGTAGTGGTAAGTTCACTTGTATAGACTTTGCCGAGATGGGTAGTGTCCTCAGCAGCAGGGGTGTGAGAATCCTGTGCATCAGCGGTCAGTGCCACCATGCTTGCGGGGAATGTGAGTGTGAAAATACTTCCATGTCCTAGTTCACTCGCTACTTCGACCGTCCCTCCATAGGTTTCCATAATCGTTTTTACCAAGGCAAGGCCTAATCCTGTCTGCGAATGCTGTACGTTGTTGCTCCCATGATAGTACCGGGTAAAGATCTGATCCTGTTCGTCTAAAGCTATGCCAATACCCGTATCTGCCACGGTAATGGTGAGCTGTTGATCATCAGTCAGGTGAGTGCTCACGGTAACTGAGCCACCCGGTGGGGTGAACTTGAGAGCGTTGGACAAGAGGTTCATGACGAGTGTTTCCAGATCATCGCGGGCAATAGAGAGCGAATACTGCGAGGAATGTGCATCAGGATTCAGCATGCAGGTAATCTCCCGCTCTTTTGCTATGAAGATAAATTCGGAGCATATACTACGCAGCAGCGGAGTGACAGCAAGTGGCGAAGTATCTGAAGGTTGTGTGAGTTTTCCCATGCGGAGTATGTGATTTACCTGCTTGAGCAAGCGCAGCCCATTGCGTTCGATAATCTCAAATGTCCTTTCATTTGCATGTATGGAGTCACCAAACTTGCCATGGCGAAGCTGTTGAACCATGCCCAGAATAATGGTCAGCGGTGTACGAAGTTCATGACTCATATTCATAAAGAATTCGGTTTTTTCAGCATCCGCTTTTTGTAGCAGGTTTCGTTCCTGCAATGTCTGTTGCTGCTCGAGTTTCATTCGGTTGTAGCGGTTTCCCATAGCCAGAGAGAATAATATTGCCTGCAGCGATAGCCCAATAGGTTGGTTGTAGGTCATGAGAAAAGCGACCATCTCTTCGTAGCGTTGCATAAAGGGGAATATGTTCATGGCATTAATCGAGGTAAGTGCTGCTGGGGGGATGAATGCGATGAGAACCAGGATTGCTTCGGTCTTCATCCATGAGATGGCTCGGATGATGGTATAGAGGAAGAGTATGTTGGTGTAGAAGACAAACAGTTCCCGAATGAAGTTCAGTCCTGTATGAAACAGTGTAGATTCGGGGGTAAGAGCTTTTGCAAAGAGGAAGAAGAGGGTGTATGAAGCTATAACCAAGATGGACATGCGGTTGAATTTTGAAAGTTTTGCATCGTGCTGTTCAAGCTTGAAGAAGTCTTCAAAGAAGAGTAGGAAGGTGATAAAGAGAAGGTGTGTTATGACCGTTACCCGGTTGTAGGTGAGGCGAAAGATAAACTGGTCATATGCTGCGAAGGTCTGCAGTATGGTGAGCAGCAGCATAATAATTGAGAAGTAGACAAACATGAGCTCCCGCGTGGACCATGCGAGAAATATGGTATAGGCAAGCAATCCGAGCAGGACACCAAGAGCAAGCAGGCCTATGGTGAATGCAGCTTCGCCCGTTGAGGCATAGCGGGGAACTATGAGGTCGGAAGCGTGAAGGTATGAGGGTATGTATACACCACCAGAGAGCACAGAGTATTGCACTGCACTTGGTGATTCGCGAGGGACGTGCCGACCGTATAACGGTTGATGGGGACATAAGATAGACCCTCCATCACATATACATACGCCAAGTATACTGCAAGAAGGGTCGTAAGGGTTACAAAAATATTTCTAATGCACTCAAGCTTCTATTACTTGTACTCAAGTATAGGGAATAAGAAATGTTCTTCCCAAAGATGAGTATTGTACTCAAATTCTTTGATGGTCTCTAGGTCATCTAGAATATCGTCAATGGTGAGTTCATTAACGGACTTTTCTGCGATAGGTAGTGGAACTTCAGTAGATTCATCACCAATCCTTTCTATCGAAACATACGCCTGCACATCATCTTCTTCTCCCCGAATAAATGAGGTAGCCTTACCTACTGCATAATCATTATTGGTGATTTGTGCGTAATCAGAACTGTTGTCCGTTAATTGACCAAAATAATGCACACCATCGGCATAGTAGGAACCTCGTGTGTCTTCATCTGTCTGAATAAAGCCGTTTTCAATCTCGTAAAGGAGGTACCAGATACCATAGGG
>CAZTUL010000086.1:0-8051 GCA_964616275.1 uncultured Spirochaetaceae bacterium
CAGAAGTACTACATCGCCGACTTTCTTACCAAAAAACCCATAGTGAATAAAGGGGAAGTCCCCCAATACTATGTAGAAAAGAATCATGAGGCGATTATCGCCCCCGAAGTCTTTGATCTGGTGCAGAAGGAAATTAAGCATCGCAAGGAGAATGCTGAGGCGATGAAAGGAAAGTACCTATTTTCCGGTCGGATCCGATGTGGCCACTGTGGAGGTACCTACGGACCCAAGGTCTGGCATTCCAAGGATCGATACCGCAAGGTGATCTGGCAATGCAACGAAAAGTATGCCCAGAGGCATAAAACGTGTACGGCTCCGAATATTTCTGAAGCTGAGCTGAAACAGCTGTTCGTGAAAGCGGTGAACAAGCTGGTCCATGATAAGGATGAGATTATCAGGAACTTCAAGACAATCAAGGACAGTGTTTTCGACTCATCGGATGATGAATTCAAGCTACGAAGTCTCGAAGCAGAGCGCTTGGAAATAATCGCCCTTGTGGATCAGCTTACTGCGAAGAATGCCTCGACTGTAATGGATCAGGAGATCTATCAAGCAAGGTATGAGAAACTATCAGATCGTTACCGAGATATCGAAGCTCGAATATCTGCCCTGAATCAATCGATGCAGGATCGTCTATATCGAAAGACTAAGACCGACCTGTTCCTCAAGGGTTTGAAGAAACAGGAAGGTGTAGTTACCGAATTCACGGAGACCCTTTGGCACTCTCTTGCCGATCATGCCGTGGTCAATAGTAAAGAGGATGTGCGGTTCATTTTCAAGAATGGGATGGAGATCAAAGTATAGACTATACCGTATGAGGACTTATCGACTCTCACAACCTCTACCAAGATTTCCAGCTTCGAGTCTTTCCTCTGCTTCTGAAGCAGAACGAGGCCGTATGGCGTAATTTCTATGAGAGTACCCAAGGAGCGTGATGATGGCAAAGACGCGAGAGATTACCTTGACGGATGAGAATTGGAAGAAAATTGATGAACTGCTTGAAAGCATACCAGACAGCGATTTTCTCAGATTCTGTTTGATGAATGACATTGTTGAGGAAGGAATGGAAAGATTCAAAGATAGAATTATAGCAGGTAAAATTATTTGAAACTTCAATCAGATTCAGACAGAAAATAGTTGTATGCATATGATTTCCAAAAAATGGTCATAGGGGTGTTGAAAAACGGTCACTGAGTGGAGCAATAATGACCAGTTGAAAAAATATCCAATAATTCAAGAGTTGATTCTAGATGCTTTTCTGATCACCCACCAGGGTCATAACCGCAGTCTTATACTTTTCCCTTTAATTAAGTATCGCAAAAACTCGGCACACCTACGATTATGACCTCTCAGTATGGTCAGAGAGGATGGATTTCATTTCTTGCAAGCGACTACAACTTTGCAATGGGAGATAGCAGCAAAAGACGCCTTTTAAGAACGACTTCACTCTTCTTATTGAGAAAGCTATTCGATTCTCATCTGGCCGGCTTGGCCACTGACCGCAGCTAAACACTTAGAGACCGGTTTTGAACGCACTTAGGACTGTTTTCTCACAAATGTAGAGGTATGTCCATTTAATTGTTTTTATTAAATTTTACCATACCCTTATCATTTGAGCAGTATGGGTCTAAATAGCCAATTCTTCATCCATGTTTTTTGTTTGAAAAATATAATTAACCTTTTACAGCACCAGCTGCAAGACCGCTCACAAACTTTCTTTGCGTAAAGATGAACAAGACTATCACTGGGATAATGGAAACAATAGCTGCTGCCATGAGTTCACCCCAAATGATGCCGTACTGTGTAATATAGTTGTATAAACCCACCGAAACCATACGTAATTCTTCTTTTGTTGTGAAGGTAAAGGCAATAAGAAAGTCGTTCCAGACAAACACTGCAGAAAGCAAAGCACTGGACACCAATCCAGGTTGGGATATTGGAAGCATTATTTTGTAAAAAGTGGCTACAGGTGTACATCCATCAATTCGTGCTGCCTCTTCAATCTCAATTGGGGCTTGTGTGAAAAATCCATAGAGAATCCAAGTCATAATTGGCGTTCTCCAGGAAACATAGATGAGTAATATCACCAGACGAGTATTGTAGAGACCAGTCTGAACAGATAATAGATACAGGGGAATTAGAAGGGCTACTATTGGAACCATTCCCATCATAAGTAAGACAAACATTATATTCTTCCGGTGCGGAATTTTAAACCGAGCAAGCGCATATCCAGCGTGAGAAGCCAAAACGGTTGAGGCTAGTACTGTAAATGCAGTCATAAATATACTATTGAACAGATATACCCTAAAGTTTGATCTGAATAGCACTTTAATGTAGCTATCAAATAGCGCTGGCTTCGGAAATATTGTAGGTGGAAAAACATTGATCTGATCAAGTGGTTTGAGGGAGGTAGCCAAACCCCATAGGATAGGGAAACTTGTGAACACTACAGCTATAATAAGTATAGTGTAAGTGGAAGCTTCCACCGCACAACTTCTATCTAAAGACCTATTTTTTCTCATACGTTTTTCCCCTTCAATGCCTTGATATAGAAACCGCTGAATACAATGTTGACCATAAAGATAATGAAGCTGAAGGCTGAACCGAGCCCAATATGCCAAAAATCGAAACCTGTTCTAAATGCACGAACACTCAATGTGGTAGTTGCATCAAACGGTCCCCCAGCGGTTAATACATAGATCAGGGTAACCATGTTGAAGTATTCGATACTCTGCATTATTACAATTGTGCTTATCGCTGGAATCAATAATGGAAGTGTAATATGCCAGAAAGTTCTTCGACGTGAGGCTCCGTCGACCTTTGCGGCTTCGTACAATTCTTCAGGTATGATTTGCAGTGCTGCTAAAGTGATGATGACTATGATGGGGTAGGTATTCCAAGCATTAGCAAAAATCACAGTTGCTCTTGCAGCGATTTCCGAGTTAAAGAAATCAATAGTGCTTCCAGTGAGCTGTTGCCACCAAAGTGCAATAGGGCCAAAACTAGAATTGAGTACCCATTTCCAGAGAAGGGCTGTTACAGTTTGGGACAGTACCCATGGAATAATGAGTATGGTTCTGAACAGGGTTCTTGCCATAATTTTGCGATTCAAGAGAATTCCAACCAAGATACCTAATGGCACAACAATCATCAGTGAGAACAACACATAGGTGATAGAATTGAAAATATTCATCCATCCATCAGCTGACCCCAAAATCGATTTGTAATGATCAAAACCGATAAATGCATCGATATTTGCGTATGTGGTTGAGTGCAAACTGGTTCTGAAAGCAATGACTATTGGGATCAGAATGAATAAGGTCACCAATAACAAAGTCGGTCCAAGAAACAACACCGACGGCATTAAGAACTCATTATTTTTTTTCACACAATACCCCCTTGTTCATTGAGTATCGCAGTGGAAAGTTTTCTGCTGTGTCTTTTGATTAACTGAACAATTTCTGGTATGGATTTTTCATTGAAACGCAATGAAGGACCAGAAACACTTACAGCTGCATAGGGGTGTCCGGTAGTATCTTCAACGACCAAGCCAACTCCCTTTATCCCGTATTCGTGTTCCATATTGTCGATGGAATATCCTCTTTGTCGCGTTACTTTCAAATCTTCTAGTAGTTTATCAGGATCAGCGAGAGTATTTTCAGTAAACCGCGTCAGACCAAGCGAAATAACATCACCAACTTCTTCCTCTCGCATTGCCGAGAGTATCGCTTTACCGGTAGCAGTGCAATGCAGTGGGGCGGGAGCACCGATAAACTGCATTGGTACTATACCTGTAGCAGCGGACATATAATCAAGGTACATCACATGATTATCATATAGGATTCCGTAATACACAGTCTCGTTAGTTTCACGCGCAAGATCTCGTACCATAATCGATACTTCATCTTTAGCCAGCCGAGTTCTATTGATAACTCCCGCAAGTCGTAAGGAAGCATTATATAGTGAATACTTGTTGGTTAAAGGATCTTTGTGTACATATTCCCTCGCTTCAAATGTGGCGAGGATATCAAAGACATTACTCTTATTTAAACCAAGCTTCTTCGAGATATCAGAAATTCCCAATTCAGGATTTTCTATAGTAAAACATTCCAATACTCTCAAAGCCTTATTCAATGACTTGTACTTCACCATCGACTCGATTTGCTTTTCTCTCGCCTCTTTCATATCAACTGTTCTCCTTCAATAATCACAGGATAGCCTGCATGCTGAATAGTAACATGCAGGCTTTCAACAATCACTGGATTCTCGTAGGATCGGTGATAAACTCCTTATGTGTTGCGAGGAAATTCTTCACTGCCTTACGAGCAATAGCTTCTTCTTTCTCCATTGCCTCTGGATCGCGATACACAGAAGCTCCGAATGAAATCAATTTATCTTGCAACTTTTTCACTTCAAGATCTCTAGGCTGTACATTATCCAATGCACACATTGCTGCGGCAATACCAGAAGCCTGACCTATCCCCATAATTCCACCTTGGGTCCTATATGACCCGTGAGCGCCACTCGTGCCGGAAATAACACGGCCGCTGAGGACAAGGCCTTCGATTGTTCGAGGAACTAGAGAGCGATAGGGGATATCGTATGTATCCTGTAATGTAACCCAACGGCCACCTCCTTCATCGTATCCGTTTGGACTAGAGTAAGAATGAATATCGATTGGGAAATATCCACGGCTTACTACATCGGAAAATTTGCGTCCTTCAATGACATCGTCTGTATCAAGAATATATTCTCCGATAATATGGCGCGTTTCGCGGACTCCTAAATAGCTACTGGTTCGAGAAACATAGGAATGTTCGAATCCAGGTATGTACTTAATACAAAATTCGGACACCGAATCAATTTGCTTTCTCCCAAGAAGTTCTCCTTTGGTCAATTGCTCTGTATCAGTAGCATCAATACCAGTTACTCTAGTTGAATTGAAATGCATACTATGCGGGTTCACGCCATTCAGCATCAATAAGGAATTTCTGCCGAATTTTAGTTCTCCACTATCCATTGCTTGCTGTACCAATGTTTTAAACCCTTGGATGACGAAGTAGTTTTTCTTTAGCCTGGAATCAAACTCACGCAAGGGGATCGCATCGGTTTTCCATTCGAATTCTTCAGGATGATCAAGTACATAGCGATATAGCTTTGCTTCATCAACATTGGCCATTTCAAACATGGCTGAGCAAGGTTGCATAAGCCCAGAATCTTTCTCGCCCTTTATAAATTCTGCACCAGCCATGACAGCCACATCTCCATCGCCAGTCGCATCAACAACGATCGATGAACTGTAGAACTTCTGACCTGATTTATTTGTGACTGTTACACCCGTAACGGTTTTCCCATTTAAAGAGACCCCAGAAATAAATGAATGCAAAAGCATCCTGACTCCAACATTCTCCAACATCGTAGCTGCCACCAGCTTATATTTTTCCCTGTCAAAAAAGCCTAAGCTATCACCACTTCCATATGGATCTAAAGTTTTCATATGTCCGGTGCTACCTTTTGCAGCGACTAGTGCATCCATAAACTGTTGAGGGATCCCTTTGATCACCTGTTCATTTCGAAAGTGAAATGGTGATACCGGTCCAGTGGACATCGCGGTGGAGGCTCCCCCAAGGAAACCATTTTGTTCAATTATGAGCACTTTCGCCCCGACTTTAGCAGCTGCGAGGGCTGCCATGATGCCCGCCGGACCTCCGCCGGCGACAATCACATCAAAATCACGCATGAAATACCTGCCTATTTAAAAATTCAATTATTTGTTGTTATACCAGTTGGCGACTTCATCGAGAGCCTGTTTTGCTGGAGTATTACGGAAGATCGCTTCTTGAGCGGCTTTAGCCAAACGAACAGCCATCTCAGTGTAGTCTGCGGGATAGAATGCTACACTTCCAGTTGCAGCATATTCGTTCCACATTTTCAGTTCGGTATAGTTTGGTAATTGCTTAATTTCTGGATCGTTGTATACATTCGCACGTGCAGGAAGCACATTCGCTTTCAACCATTTTTTTTGATTCTCAACAGAGTAGAAGTATTTAATAAAATCAAAAGCCATTGCGGGATCTTTTGCATATTGACCTATACCCAGAGTCTGTCCAGCAACTAACGCAGGAGCGGGAGTACCTTCTACAAATCCAGGAATCGGTGCAGATTCGATATAGTCATTCAATGAAGACTGGCGTATAGCCGCAGCCCTTTGTGTTCCAGCATTCATCGAGTAAATGGTTCCAGCTTTAAATCCATCAATGATATCATCAACAACTAAGCTTAGTGACGCATTGGTCATTGCATTCTTTGCAATAAGTGACTTGAGATACTCCAACACCTTCACTCCCGCTTCACTATTGAAGATCGCCTTACCATTCGAGTCGAATAGATCTCCACCTGCCGAACGGATGAGGGGAATGAATGACTCCATAAAACTTGCAGCATTTGAACCATCCGACAATCCGATCACGAATCCCATCATATTGGCGTCAGATTCTTTGCCCGCACGATCTGCGAGATCACCGAGGCTTGCAGGGGCTTCATCAAAAATGTCAGATCGATACCAATGAACAAAAGTTCTACTTTCCCATGGCAATGAATAGATATCCCCATTGATTTTCAAAGTATCAATTGAATAAACATAGTCAGGCATCGTTTTAAGAAAATCTTCAGCATATGTTGTCATTGATTGTACTGTACCGCCTGCGATATGTTGTTTCAATTGATCACTGTACATATTAATGATGTCAGGACCAGATTTTGCAGCGGCTGCCTGTATCGCTTGAGCTTCAAATCGACTCCAGTGTATGCTTTCAACCGTTACGGTATTTCCATAAGGGTTATTTGCATTGTAATCCTCAACAATTTCCTTCAGAACGATACTTCTCGGATCCTCAGTCGATTCAGGGTTCAGAAAAATCCAGAACACCATATCTATACCTTGCGATTCTTTAGATGTTTCAGCCGATCCACCGGCAAAAATCATTGAGGCTCCCGTCACCATCATTGTCATAATAATTGCTATGACAATCCCATTTTTCAAAGGTTTCATATTCTCCTCCCTTTTTACGCTCTGTATTACAGAACATCATTCTCTAATAGAGATACTTCAGTATAAATTACGTCACATGAGCTGTCAAGGATATTTATTCTATATCCAGAAAAACTCTAAATCCTAAGAATTTCATTAATTGATAATTGAATCAGCAACGAAAGCATGTGTATGAAAAGCAGAATGAGTATTTGCACACACCCGCATATGAAAGCCAGTATTTCAAAACGGTCTGAGACATCGAACCGAAATGATTAAATCAGCAGTCAGAGAAAAGTACACACTATGAGGAAAGAACTGTCCTGTTAAAAAAATAAATATGATATATCTATTGTAGAAATATTTGTTGCTCACAGCTGGCTTCGACGACCTAAACCTACCACCTGACCGGAACAAACCAGACTATCAAACGAAGTAAATCAATCCACCCTTTTTGAAAAAGCCTAGAGTATCCTTTGCTAGTTTCAAGGAAAATTTTTGGTAATGGTTATGCCAACAACCTGATAAGATATGGGTTAACATTCTGCTGGAACTTATGGAGCTTCGATACGATTCGACTTCCACCATCGTGTGCACTCAGCTTCCACCGGAAAACTGGCCTACGGTTCTGGGTAATGTAGCGCTGGGGCAGGCAATCTTAGGACGGATACAAGCTGCGTCTTTTCCCATCTATCTTGATGGCCCTGATCTGCGAGTGAGACACTCAAGGAAACCCTGATTATTTTAATGTCCTCCCTGCCAAGTCAAAAAGCCTGGCAGGGTTTACTCCATCGAGTGGTAGAGGTTGCTCCGGTCTCATAGCTGGGTTCTATCGTCGAAGCCAGCAGTAACTTTTCATAGGATAAAACTCGCGCTGTAGGAAAAGAATTTCTAGATAATTCATACAACCAAAAAAATTATATTGGACTTCGAATAGGAAACTTTTTTTAGAAGAGTAATAACTCATGGAGATTACGGCTTAGGTGAGCCATTGATCCGCGAAAACTGAGCCAGCCGTTTC
>CAZTUL010000087.1:0-7985 GCA_964616275.1 uncultured Spirochaetaceae bacterium
TATCAGTTGATTCTGAGATATTATGAGAATACTCCAGAAAAGATTCGTAATGTTGCTCTTGATGAATTCATGAAGCTTCAGATGGGTAATACCTCTGTGGTGGCAATGTTGGAAGCTATTCAAGCTGAGGCTGATGCCTATTGGAGTAACTAATCCATTGTAATGAGCACCGACCGGGATGATGTCCTTCTCGGTCGGTACGCTACCATGCGTGGAATGCTTGAAAAATCAAGATGTTCATGTGGCAAGAAAGCCTCATGAACAGTTGCTATTCTGGCGATGCATGGTAGTAAAAATAGAATTGATTTAACTATATATATTATAAAATAATATACTTATTATATGGTACTATTTTCTTAGTTGGTTTTGAACCGCTTGTAAGAAGTCCTTTTAGAAAGAGAATGAATAGTTGGTATCATGCTATTCATTGGAGAGATTGAAATGAGTTCAAGTAAAAAAACACTGTTGAAAGACTATCTCTATGTTTTACCGGCCGCCATTACGATTATTGTATTTTTCATCTCTTCAATTTTCTTTACCGGATATCTGAGTTTTTTCCATTGGGATGGATTTTCTGAATTGGAGTTTGCAGGACTTAAAAATTACCTAGAATTTTTCACAAACCCAAATTTCAAACTATCCCTGATCAATACGATAGCCTGGGTTATTGGATATATGATCATTAATGTCTTGTTTCCCCTGTTTTTGGCAATTCTGATTACAAATGCATTTTTCTCAACCGGGCTTAAGAATCTATTCTATTTTCCATCTGCACTTTCTTTGACGGTTGGTGGACTGATAGTGGCAGCACTTCTTTCCTCCTATGGAATACCGCAGATCGCCAATTGGTTTAATCGTCCTGATCTTATATTCGATTGGTTGTCTATCCCCTATGTGAATACCGCGATCATGATTGTTATGACTGCCTGGCAGGGAATTGGCCTCAATTTATTACTGTTTATTGGAGCGCTGAGGAGTGTAGATACTTCCCCCATAGAAGCGGCAATAATTGATGGAGCAACATTTTCTCAGACCTATACGAAGGTGATCCTACCTCTTATCAAACCAACGTTGGTAGTAATTATTCTCATGTCTTTGGTTAATAGCTTCAAAGTGTTCGATAATATCTGGGTTATGACCAAGGGGGGGCCGTACCGAACTTCCGAGACACTTGCCCTTACCATGTACATGGAAACGTTCCAATACTTCAATCTAGGAAGTGGTGCTGCAATCGCAGTGGTGCTCTCCGTTGTAGTTATGGCAATCTCCTATTTCTATCTTAAAGATTCTTTCAAAGAGGTATAACATGGCTTCATATGGTAGTCAGATAAAACAACAAACAAAATATTTGCTCACACTGATCCTGGTGGTGTTTGCCATTATATGGGTAATGCCGCTCCTGTTTGTAGTATTGAACATGTTCAAGACACGCCAAGAGTATAACTGGGGGAGCTTTTGGGCATTTCCTGAACACAATGATTTCATTGTCAATCTGCGAGCTTTTGTCAATGGGTATCCCATATTGCAAGGAATGATGAACAGCCTGATCTACTCCGTGCTGGGCGCTCTCTTCTCCCTGACCCTGGGGGTATTGGCTGCCTATGGAATCAGTCATCTGACCATCCGTTTTAAATTATTCTGGTTCATGATTATTTACAGTGGCACGATCTTTCCCTTCCAAGTCTATCTGATACCGATCTTCAAATCGTATATCAATATAGGGTTGTACAACACCAAGATTGGCATGATCCTGTTCTATACTGCAATTTGTATTCCCTTTTGCATGTTCGTGATGAGAAATACATTCCTGGGAATAAATAAAGAGATCTGTGAGTCTGCAAAAATCGAGGGAGCCACTGATCTATACATCTTGGTGAAGATTTTTCTACCCATGACGGTTGCCTCCCTCTCGGTGCTTTTTCTTACGCAATTCTCCTGGGCTTGGAATGATCTCTTGTTTGGATTGACTCTAACCAAACATGAATCAGTCAAGACAATTATGTCCATGCTTTCGGTGATGGATAAAAACAATGCACCGCTGCTTTTCATGGCATGTGGATTTGGGTCAATTCCTACAATTATGCTCTTTTCCTTCTTACAGAAAAATTGTGAGAAAGGATTTGTATATACAACAAAATAAAAATAAGGAACTAGTATGAAAAAAAATTGGAAAATCTTTGTAATTCATCATTCTCACACTGATATTGGATATACAGAAAGACAGGATAAGATCATTCGCTACCACTACGATTTTATCAAACAGGCCATTGATACCTTGAACGGAATTCATCGTGGTACCATCAAAGGGGCACAGGGATTCAAATGGCAGTGTGAAAACTACTGGCAGGTTGAAAACTTTTACTCCATAGCAGATGAATCCTATAAAAATGATTTTGAAGCCTATGTAAGAAGTGGCGAGATCGGTCTTTCCGGCAATTATCTGAATATGACCGAACTCGTTGATGAGCATACGCTCAACTCGCGTTTGGCAAAAATGGAACAGTATGCCCAAGCCAGGGATTTCACCATCGAAAGTGGAATGAGTGCTGATATCAATGGGTTTGCCTGGGGCTTTGCAGATTCCCTTTATGATCATGGGGTAAAAAACTTTTACTCTGCACTTCACCCACATCATGGGATGTTCCCGCTCTACAAGAAAGTAATGCCATTCTATTGGAAAGGACCAAAAGGCAATGCTGTATTGGTATGGAATGGTGAGCACTATCATTTTGGCAATGAATTGTGCTTGGCTCCCTATGCTGCAAGTTCCTATATGATTTACGATGAAATGCATGATGCATACAGATCCAATCAACTTTTCAACAAGGACAGACAAGATACCTTGGATATGGAGTTGTCAATACTCGATAAGAGATTGCGTGGCTATGTTTCCAATCTGGAAGAAGAGAAATATCCCTATGACTTTTTCCCAGTTCTCGTCTCAGGTGCTATTACCGACAATGGATTCCCAAATCATGGAATGGCTGAAAGAATCCAGTTGCTGAACACCACCTATACTGACCAGTTCTCTTTTGAGATGGTTACCCTTGACGATTTCTTCTCCCATGTCAGAAGGAATTGCAGTGACATCCCCACCTACAGTGGAGATTGGAATGATTGGTGGGCAGATGGAGTAGGGTCCACCCCATTGGCAGTCAAAGAGTGTAAGGAAGCCCAAAGGAAGCTATCTATAAGTAGAAAATTGGATAGCATGGACGATGAGGCAATCGCTACGAGTGTAGAGGATGCAGAGCAAGGAATCATGATGTATTGCGAACATACATGGGGATATTCTTCCTCCGTCTCGGAACCTTGGGATTCTTTGGTGAACAATCTGGATATGAAGAAAACTGCCTATGCCGTGAATGCGAATACAAATGCCTCAAGAAGCTTGGACGCTGTTCTCTCCAAGTTTGGAGAGACATCAATTCGCTATCAACGGGAACAACTCTTTGGGGTAGTCAATCCGCATGATTTCCCCTTTACCTATAAAGTAAATCTGTTTTGTGAACTTTGGGAGTACCTGGAGGGTGTGAAGTTCTCCGAAAAACTTGCTTTTGAGGTAGTTGATCGCAAAACAGGAAATGTTGTGCCTCATCAGCTACGAAAGATTGCAAGAGCTTATCAGATAGAGATAGTAGTACCATTTGAAGCAAAGGAAAAGAGAGAGTTCTACCTGAGAAGGAAAGAACAGGATGTGTATACTATCAGAAATCATGCCCATATTGGAGCTGAAGGTATTCAGGATATCGTACAAGACGATGGGGCGAGTGCTGTCATCGGTCCTGTTGTAACAGAACATTTTATAATTACCTTTGATGAGAAAATTGGTATCAGCAATATTTTTGACAAGGTGAATCAGCGGTCAGTCGTGCTTGAGAATGCTCCCTATGCTCCATTTTCTGGGGTCTACGAGGTAACCAATGCGAAATATGGACAAGTTGAAACCCGACGCCGTATGGGGAGAAACAGGAAAAGCATCGCAACAAAACGATCGTCTAGTCAGCTGCAGGATATAAGAGTTACCGATAATGGGCCGGTATTCACACAAGTAACTCTCGATTATTCACTTGATGGAACCCAATTCTACTCAGTGAATGTGAAGAGCTATAAAGAAATCCCCTCTATTGAAGTCAATGTGAGAATACACAAGGATAGTAGTTGGGATCCTGAAAATCTGTATGTATCCCTGCCATTTGTTCTTGGTGCTCAACAGGAAACCTTTATCGATAAAACGGCGTGCATCATCCGACCTGGAATTGATCAGCTTCCGGGGACAAACAAAGAATTCTATCTGATACAAAATGGCATTGTGCATCGAGAGGGAGAGAAAAACCTTGTCATTGCAATCAAAGACAATCCACTCATCACCTTTGGAGATCTGAGAGCCAAACCCATTGAGCTATGTAGTGGCAATGATGTTGATTTCAACAAGCAAGCAGCATATGCGTGGGTTATGAATAACTTCTGGGAGACAAATTTCAAGGTAGATTTGGCAGGATTCTATGAGTTTACCTACGGGATTATGCTTACTTCCTCTTCAGATGTCCAACAGGCATTCAAGATTGCTGAGGCTATGAATGAAGGGGTGGTAAGTTTTTACCAATAGTGAGGAAGGCATGGTCAAATATGTAGTTGTCGATGTGGGCGGAACGAAAATCAAAGGGAATGCCATAACCTATGAAAATAAGTATGCATTTCCCGATGGGGTGACCTTTGCTGCATATTCAGACAAGAACAAACAAGAAGTATTGCAGAATTTCCTATCGATACTCACCGCTTTGAACCCTGAAGGAACTTCAATAGATGGTGTCTGTTTTGCTTTCCCTGGACCTTTTGATTATGAAAGAGGTGTCAGCTTGATGAGAGGAATCGCAAAATATGAATCAATCTATGGGTTGGAGATAGAGAAAGCTCTGAAGGAGAGCTCTACTTTGTCCTGGCTGAAAGCTGCAAAATTCCATTTTGTGCATGATATTGAAGCTTTTGCGTACGGTATCTGTAGTCATTATCCGGCTATGGGAGATAAGAAGGTGTTCTGCCTCTGCTTGGGAACAGGTGCCGGATCAGCATTCTTGGTGAATGGTGAGGTAATAAAGGGTGGAGATGGTATACCTGAAAATGGATGGATTTACAATGAACCATACAAGGATTCCATAATCGATGACTATATTTCAGCACGGGGCTTAGCTCGGTTATCTTTAGAGGTTTTGGGTGTGGGAGCAGATGGGCTGTCCCTGCAATTGATGGCTGATGAGGGGAATGATCAGGCAATTGAGGTCTTTCATAGATTTGGAGCAGAGATCGGCTCTGCCATTCAGAAATTCTTGGATGTCTTTCACCCACAAGTATTGGTTCTTGGGGGGAATTTGAGTAAAGGTTTTTCGTATTTCCGGAAAAGCTTACTCGAGTCCGTAAATCTTGAGGATAGAGAAATACAAGTAGAGTATGATACATCTAGCAGGATTTTCGATGGTCTTGTTGCGTATTGCAAAAGGAGGGGATAAACATGTTGGATGCATATCGATTGGATAAATCAAAGGGTGCGGCTCCACTATACCATCAACTTAAGCAAATCTTAAAGAAAGAGATTGAAAAAGAAAGCTTTGTCAAAGGAGATATTTTCCCCTGCGAGAAAGATTTGATGAATATATTTGAGGTAAGTAGAACAACGGTAAGACAAGCAATTGCCGATTTAACAAACCTTGGGTATCTGCGAGGGGAACGGGGTGTTGGGACTATCGTCACTTTCAGTAAAATCAATGAGAGACTAAAATCTGTTATTAGTTTTTCTGAAGAGATGCGAAGACATGGTATTATTATGTCTACTAGTCATTGTAAAATTGATTCTGAGATTGCATCTAAATATATAGCTCAGCAGTTGGGCGTAACAGTAGGAGAGAAGGTAATCCATCTTATTCGTGTTCGTTGTGCCGATGGTGCCCCTCTTGTCTATTCGAATACGTATCTTCCTGGAAATTTGGATCTTCCTTTGGATGAATCCAATTACGATGCATCGTTGTATGAATTCCTCAAAAAAGAGAAGAATATCTTGGTAACAGCAACCAATGATACTCTAGAGGCCATTCTGGCATATGAAGAAATAGCAAAATTTCTTAAAATCGAGTTGAATACTGCGGTCTTCAAGAGAACAAGAAAAGGATTTGACCAATTTGGAAAGCAAGTAGAATTTTCATTGAGTTATTATCCAGGTGACAAATACAAATATAATATAGATTTATAGAGTGGAGGAATACATGAATAACTCAGGCTATGAGTTGCACCCTGTAATTGAAATAGATGGGTGTAAGGATACTGTTATAGCTGGATATGACAATATAATACAGAAAATTATTGAGGGAGAAGATAGGGTTGTAATCTGCGATCTCTACCCGGGTGTTGATAAGAGGGAGATACTCTCTGCTTTTGCGCAGTTGCAGCCAGTAGTCACTATTGATACCGACGATCTGCTGAAGTCACTGGAAACCATTGAAAGCTCTTTTCGTGAGAATATTACAGATGACCGGGTCTTTGGATTCATGTCGCATCGTGACATTGAATCCTGTTTCGATGAAAAGAAGCTGGAGGAGGCCCGTAGATCAGTTGCATCCTCAAAGACTGGCATGGTTCTTATTGTAGGCGTTGGAGCCTCTTTGGTTAGCAGCTCCGGTCTGTTGGTATACTTTGACCTTACTCGTTGGGAGATTCAGCTGAGATATGCACAGGGGGTTTCAAACTGGTTGGCACATAACCCTGATGCAAGTGGGTTGGAAAAATTTAAACGTGGATACTTCATTGAATGGAGAATCGCTGATAGACATAAAATCTCGATATTTGATGCTGTGCAGTATTTTGTAGATACCCATACAGAGAACAAGCCGAAAATGATTGCAGGTGATGCACTCAGATATGGAATAGATGTTGTTGCGAAACGACCTTTCAGGATGGAACCATACTTTAATCCAGGTGTCTGGGGTGGACAATGGATGAAAGAACATTTCAAACTACCGAAGGAATCTGTCAATTATGCGTGGAGTATTGATGGAATACCTGAAGAGAACTGTATAAATCTTGGATTCAGTGGGGAAACTATAAAAATCCCAACCTATAATGTGGTTTTCTCCAAGCCTCATGAATTACTGGGAGAGAAGGTCCATGGAAGATATGGACTGGAATTTCCGATACGATTTGATTTGCTTGATACGATGGGGGGTGGAAACCTGTCCCTTCAGGTTCACCCATTAACCGAGTATATTCAACAAGAGTTTGGAATGCATTATACACAGGATGAGAGCTACTATGTGCTAGATGCAGAAGAAGATTCTGTTGTCTACCTGGGAGTAAAAAATGACTGTGACAAGGAAGCAATGCTATCTGAGTTGGATGTTGCAGAAACCAAGGGAATATCTTTTCAGGCGGAGAACTATATTAATGCATTCAAGGCAAGGAAACATGATCATTTCTTGATCCCAGCAGGAACAATCCACTGTTCGGGCAAGAACACCATGGTTCTGGAAATTAGTGCAACTCCGTACATTTTTACGTTCAAGCTCTGGGATTGGGGACGCTTGGGATTGGATGGATTGCCTAGGCCTGTACATTTGGAACATGGAAAGAAAAATATCCAATGGGATCGAACTACTGATTGGGTCAGGGAAAACCTTGTGCAGCAAATCCAAAAAGTATCCAGTACAGACCATTATTCGATTGAGAAGACAGGGTTGCATATCCGTGAGCCTATTGAAACGTTTAGGTATACAGTGAGCACAACGTATACGGTAACAATGGATGATAGTGTTCAGGTATTGAATTTGGTTGAAGGGACACGTGCCTTCATAACCAGTCCAAGTAATGCTTTCTCTCCCTATGAAGTACATTATGCTGAAACATTCATTATACCAGCATCGGTTGGTGAATATAGCATTGTTGCTCCAGATGAGAAACCGGTAATACTCATAAGTGCAAAGATACGCTGATTGTTGAGA
>CAZTUL010000088.1:0-7831 GCA_964616275.1 uncultured Spirochaetaceae bacterium
ATCGCTTGAGTCAACGTAATCAAATTATTAATGAAAAGAGCCCCCCTTCCAGAGAATCATTTTCTTTGGAGGGGGTTTTTATAGAATCAATTCTTGTACAATAATCCAGACACCATTAATTCCGACAAATGCATAGATACACTTCTTTAGAACTTCTGCTTTGATATGCCTGAACGCGAGTAATCCAACTGCAACTCCTACTGCCACCCCAGCCCATCCTGCAAAAAGATACGAGTAATTCCCTAGGTCGATATCGCCTTTTATAAACCGTGTTGAGAGATTTGTTATATTATTTATTGAAAAATAAGCTTGGGCTGTAGCAAGATAAGCGAGCTTATTATCTGTTGCAGGAAGAAGATAGAGAACAGCCGGTGGACCCCCAATACCAAATAGACCGTTTCCTATACCTGTTAAAGACCCCATGAAAACACCATTCCTCGTTGACGGTTTTAACTGAATCTTTTGTGAATATCTAACCATGTAGATAGAAAGGAAGAATAAAACTAGCCCAAGCATTGCCTTGAGGTACTGAGTTTCGACTGAATAGGAATAGATGGTAAAAACAATTCCAAGTAGAACTGAAGGAATTAACAACGGTATCATTATCTTAAACTGAATATACTTATGGTAACGTATTGCAACATAGACTGTATTAACTGCGGCAAATGCCTGGCATAATGCTATAGCTTCCCCATAAGGAAAAACCCTATGTAAAAACACCATTGAAAATACAGCGAATCCAAACCCTATGCTTGTCTGTAGAAAAGTTGCACCAGCAGAAATAAGAAACACCGCAATGTATAGTTCCACTTTTCTCCCTCCCAGAAATTATCGGAGAGGAATCATTAAGGAATATGCATCCACATTCCTGCAAACCTCTACCATCCAAAATCCTTGCATGCTAACTAGTGTTTCCAGGACTTAAATAGGCTCTTAGATATTTCTCCAGATGCTTCGTTAAGGACTGGAAGGTACTTTAAAAGATCTTCTTTATCCTTCACTCCAATAAATCCACTGAAAGATAATGCAGCAATAGTGGATCCGGTACTGTCTCGGACGGATACTGCAATACAACTGCCATTATCGGCACTTTCCTTGTGATCAATTGCATATCCCTGTTTGGCAACTTCTCTCAATTCCTGCCAGAATTTTTCGACATCGGTGATGGTGTGATTAGTAAGGGGAACCATGTTACATGAATGGATAATTCCATCTGCAAGATTTATAGGTAATTCACTAAGCAGGATTTTACCTCCCGCTGAAGCATAAAATGGAAGATCTGAATAGAGAGGTGGAATGTAATCCACTAGATTTTTTGTTCTTGATTGTTGAATGATATAACAGTGGGTACCATCTCGGACAATAAGATTCATGGCCTGATTGAACTGTGCCGTATAGCGTTCCATTACAATTGATGCAACCTCTTTCAATGCAAGAAATAAATTATCATTCCCTAGTATGAAACTCAGTTTCTCACCACCAATATACCGACCATCATTAAATTGAAATACCCAACTATTCGATTCGAGTGTTTTAAGAATACGGAATGCAGTTGACGGATTAATATCACATTTTTTTGCAATTGCATTAACTCCAATACCCTCCCGCTCAAAGCGGAGAGCATCCAAAACCTTTAGTGCTCGATCAACCATCTTGATGGTTTCCGTACTCTGTTCTCCAGTTTTCATGTATACCATCCTTTGCTACGTATTTTTATCGAATAATCGGAATATTAATTCTAAATTGTTAATATGCTGTTTTACTGTACTTTAGCCAAACCTAGAGTGGTTGTCAATATTGAAATGATACAAGAAAGGAACTCTGTATATATTTTTGGAATATACATTCCTATATTATCGCAAAATAATGGCTGCTAACGGATGTTGAAATCTATAATTCCTTATCTATTAATTGAATTATATTATTTATATATATAATATATAATATTTTATAAATTTTTTATTTTGAAAGAATAAAATCATAAATATGTAAATTAATAAATTGACAACACTGTAAAAGCATGTTTTACTGATATTCGGAATGATTATTCCAAAAAATAAATTTTGACTGAGTCAACACAAGGAGAATGCATTATGGGAAGAGAAAAATTAACCGGCATCTATATCCCAATGGTCACACCATTCAATGCCGACGAATCTATTAATTTCAATGGTATCAAAGAATGTACAGATTTTCTTGCAGCTAATGGTGTAACAGGAGTTATTCCTGCTGGTAGTACTGGTGAGATGATTGCACTTACACCAGAAGAACAGATTTCTGTCAACGCTGCCACCGTAAAAGCAGCAAATGGTAGAATTAAAGTCGTTTGTTCCACAGGTGCGTATCGAACCAAAGATGTCGTCAACATGTCTAAAGCAGCGGAGGCTGATGGTGCTGATGGAATTATGGCAGTTACTCCTTGGTACATGGCTCCGAATGAGAAGGAACTGTTACTTCACTACGAAACAATTCGCAAGGCAATAGATATTCCAATAATGGTCTATCACAATCCCTATTATTCAACTTGTCTCATGAGTGATGAGTTTATGGCAAAATTGTATAACGAAGGGTTTATTGATGCTGTTAAGGAACGGCAGGCCGATGTATATCGTCAGCAGGATCTCCGTTATCTTACCGATGACAATTTTGGAATTTTCTATGGATATGATGTTTGTCCAGTTGAAAGTCTCAGTTGTTGGGCTGATGGTTGGGTTTGTGGAACAGGAAACCTCTTCCCAAAAGAGAATACTGAAGTATTCCGCCTTGCAAAGGCGAGAAAGATGGAAGAAGCAATGGCTTATCATTTCTCGAAAATTAGACCGTACCTACCGTTATTCACCAAACCTACTGCTGAAGGAATGCCTACTCCATGGCTTCAAATCATCAAAGAAGGAATGAAGCTCCGAGGAGTTGATGCGGGATTCTGTCGAAAGCCGGTTATCTCTGAACTACCTTCTGATGTAATGGTAACACTAAAGGCAGTACTTAAAGAGTACGGGTATCTCGCTTAGAAAATGGAGATGTGGAATATGAAACAAAGAAAAGTTGATGTAATCGTTGCTGGGGGTGGTACTGCGGGGGTAATTGCAGGTCTTGCTTCGGCTAGAAACGGTGCAAAAACATTGATTGTGGAAAAACAACGATGTCTCGGTGGTCAATTTACCGTAGGTATGCAAGGGGCATGGGTAGGATTTAGTGATAAAGAAAAAATTATTGTAAAAGGTATTGCTTGGGAACTGAGAGATAAACTTATGGAACGTGGTGCTATCGTTGAAGACGATCCCATGACTGATGTTTGTTTTCTCTATGATACCGAAGTTGCAAAAGTAGTAATTGATGAATTGGTTGCCAGTGAGAAAAATCTTTCCACCTACCTTGATACTTCAGTAATTGATGTTCTGCAGGAAGGAGACACTGTTACAGGACTTCTAGTAGTTTCAGAATCTGAACTCATGGAGATTCGGGCAGAAGTAGTTATCGATTGTTCTGGTGATGCAATCGTAGCGGCAAAGTCAGGAGCTCCTTTCGAAATTAGACCAAAAAAGGATATCCAGCCCATGACTCTAATGGGAAGAATGGCTGGTGTCGATCTTGAACGGGTAAAAGAATACTACAAAGCAAATCCCCCTGTCGT
Source organism: uncultured Spirochaetaceae bacterium (assembly GCA_964616275.1). Lineage (GTDB taxonomy): Bacteria > Spirochaetota > Spirochaetia > Sphaerochaetales > Sphaerochaetaceae > CAYZJV01. Next base: position 3,635 of record CAZTUL010000088.1, read on the forward strand.
GGATAGTAACGTTCCTCCCGCATGGCGCGAGTATAAGACCTTTCCAGGTTTCATGCACTTTGGTCTGCACGACGAACTGGAGCGTGTAGACCTTCCTCCTCACCTCGAATATCTTCGCGATTGGCTTGGAATATTCACGTCAACTCCAAATCCTGGGGAGGTGACCATTAACTGCTCAGGAGCTATCGAATCTCATAGCACTTCTGGGTTTGAAGAAAAAGCTGAACAAGAAATATTTTCTCAGAAATGCTTGTACGATGTCTCTGAAGTGTTAAAACGATATGTCCCAGGTTTTGAACATGCATATCTTTCTGCTATTGCCGGATTACTTGGAGTAAGAGAAAGTCGCAGAATTATTGGTGACTATAAAGTTACGCTTGATGATTTTCTATCTGCAAGGGAATTTGAGGATAGTATCGGAAGAGGTGCCATGCCTGCTGGAGTTCATACTCCTGATGGCATAACCATGAATGTGTATAATCTCGAACCAGGCAAGTCCATGACTATCCCCTATCGCTGTATGATTCCTAAAGGAAAAGAGGGTTTGCTTGTTGCCGGTCGATGCGTAAGTTACGAGGCCCCTGTAGCCAATTGCATTCGCTGTATGCCTCAATGCATGGCAATGGGAGAAGCCGCAGGAACGGCTGCAGCTATAGCGGTATCGCAGGGCATAAAAACAAGAGAAGTAAATATTCCTCATCTTCAGAAAAAGCTCAAAGAACAGGGAGCTCTACTATAGATGAAGTGAAAAAAATGCGATTCAAACGCATATGTTAAAAACAATTGGTTCAAATTTTTCATAAAAAGGAGAAAAATATGAAAAAGGCACTAGTAGTTTTGGTGTTACTCATGATGATGAGTACCTTGGTATTTGCGGCTGGCAGTAAAGAAACAGCAGCAGAGCCCGCTGCAAGCAAGAAAATTGTTATCTGGACAAATCTTACTGCCGATGCTCAAGCAAAGGTTCTTAGAAAGCAATTCACTGAAGTAGCAGCAGAAATGGGGGTTGAGGTTGAGATGGTCACCATCTCTTTCAATGACATGTACACAAAACTTGCAACAGCAGTAGAGTCGGGGAATGTTCCAGATATCATGCACACAAACTTTGCTGGTACTGCCTATCTCTATTCCCAGGATATCATTCTTAATATGGATGATGTTATTGATAAAATTGGGAAAGATGATTTTATTTCATCGTACCTTCACGTTCTTAACGCAGAAGGTAAAACTTGGGGAATTCCCGATTGGGCGTTGCACACCTCTGTCTGGTACCGAAAAGATCTTTTTCAAGAGAAGGGTATAAAAATTCCGACAGACTGGGCTGAATTCAAAGCTGCTGCACAAAAACTAAACATCGACGAAGATGGCGATGGAAAGATTGATGTTTATGGATTCCCGGTTCCTTTGAATGCAGTACAAGTTGCACCTCAGACATACTATGAATTCCTCTATTCCGCAGGAGTGACTACTTTTGATCCAAAAACTGGAAAGTACACTTTTGGATCGCAGAAGAAGAAAGCAGTAGAAGTAACTGATTATTTGATTGATCTTTATAAGACTGTATCTCCTCCATCTTCAATCGAATGGTCCTGGAATGAATACCGAAATGCTTTAGTTGAAGGAACTGTCGCGATGACATTGGATATGGGAGCGGTCATTGGATTGGCACAGAACAATAACCCGGAAATGGTAGAAAAGCTTGGGTGTTTTGATTTACCAGGACAATTTGGTAATAAACCTGCCTCGTTTGGAAGTGGATACGCATTCGTTGTAAGTAATAGTGGTTCTGCGACAGAGATTGAAACTAAAAAAGAATTCATTCATCGTTTATACACATCAGAGAGAGCTGCAGAACGGGCCCTTTCGCGACCAATGTTCGCCTTCCCCTCTCTATACTCAGCCTTAGAGATTTATAAACAAAGTCCTTCTGTTGCACTCTTCCAAGACCAAATTGCAACTATTTCAGATGCATTTGAGAACAGTAATTGGTATTGGTATGGAATGGAACATGGTTTAAGTCAGATGTCTTCACAAATAGAAGCAACAACATTCTTCGGAGAAGCCTTGCAGAGTGTAGCTCTTGGCATGCAGACTTCGGTTAAAGCCGTAGATTTTATCGATCAACAGCTACAAGAACAGATTTCAATTATTGAATAGCGTATTCTAATTACTACATGCCCGGGTTTTGTTTTACTTGACCTGGGCTGTATCATTGAGGGAGACTAAGAGCCATGGGAAATTTACGTTTGATTCGCCAAGATAGAAGATTTCGTCCACAGCAACAAACGCTTGGAATTATTTTCATCATTCCTATGGTTGCCTTTCTACTCGTATTTGTAGTCTATCCCGTATTGTACAATATTTTCTTAAGCTTCACGAATGCACGATTGATAAAAAAAGATTACTCGTTCATCAACTTTGATAACTATAAAAAGATTTTTACTGATCTCAGATTTCTTACATACGTTAAAAACACAGTTGTGTGGACAGTGGCATCAGTTATTGGTCAACTCTCACTCGGGTTGATGATAGCTTTAATGATCAATAGAAAGAGTTCTGGAACTGGTTTACGCAGCTTCCTCCTCATTCCATATGTAGTTCCTGCCGTTGCTATTGCACTGGTAACTAAATGGGTTATGAATGGGGATTATGGTATCATTAGCTACTGGTTTCAAACTCTTGGTCTCATTGAACACAGACAATCACCATTAGCAATTCCGGGAAGTGCGATGGCGGTCCTCGTAATAGTAAATGTATGGAGGTCATATCCATTCCCTATGCTCATCTACTGGGCAACTTTGAAGGGTATAGATAAAGAACTTTATGAAGCAGCAAGTGTCGACGGAGCTGGAACAATTCAATCTTTTCTCCATATTACACTCCCTCATTTGAGAGATACGACTATAGTTCTGGTAGTTCTTCGTATTGTCTGGACAGCAACGTATTTTGATCTACCCTGGCTCATCACGGGTGGAGGCCCCGCTGGGTCCACGACCCATCTGCCCATTATGATATATCAGGCTTCATTTGGTACTTTTCAGACTGGGTATGCTTCCAGCTTATCAGTTATCCTTGGTTTAAGCCTTTTTCTCTGTGTAGTTTTCTATGTAAGAAAAACAATTTCTAACGATTCGGGAAGATAGGAGACAAAGAATGAAAAAAGGAATCCTTTATTCCATTCAAAAAAACTTCTGGTACCTAATTTTTGTGCTTATGGTAATGGTGTTAGTTGGATTTCCACTTTTCTGGATGGCTTCTAGTTCTTTCAAGCCCTCTGTTGAACTATTCAAGAGTCCTCCCCTGATTCTTCCCGAAACACCAACCTTGCATTGGTACATGAGTGCATTTAGCGATTCAACGGTAATTCGATATTTTATAAATAGTCTCATCGTTTCCTTAAGTACCATGGGAATAAACATTGTAATCGCGACGCTCGGTGCATATAGTCTCGCTCGGTTTAGTTATAGAGGTCGACGATTCATCACCGCAGCCATACTTTCTGCATATTGTATTCCTCCTATCATGCTCATGATTCCGTTGTATCGAATTATTGCCGGTATGGGGATGAATTCTAGCTACGCTGGTGTAGTGTTAGGGCATCTCACACTCACCCTTCCGTTCTGTGTATGGATTCTAATACCTTTTTTCAGAAAAGTGCCAAAAGAAATGGAGGAAGCGGCAATAATAGATGGTGCCTCTGCCTTCAATGTATTCTGGTGTATAATATTACCGGTTTGCATACCTGGTATCCTCAGCGCTGGTATCATGGTGTTCATTCTATCATGGAATGAATACTTACTTTCAAGTGTTCTTGTTATGAGTGACACAATGAAAACCTTAACTGTTGGTCTTGCAAATTATATTAGTTCAACAGAAATCGACTGGGGCACTATTATGGCACTCGGAACAGCCACTACTCTTCCGATAGTCATCATGTTCTCTGCTATACAGAAATACTTCGTTGAAGGTCTCACGGCAGGAGCGGTAAAAGGATAATCTCTCAGGAATCAATGTAGAGCAACTTTGGTTATGGTTGCTCTACCAATTTTTAAATTACTGTAATGCCCCTCTATGTACGAGACATCATATCGTGCAAGCCACCACCGTTTTCAACCTGAGTGAAACCTAACTGTTTTAGAATCCGAACACCATAACTTGAACGAGCTCCCGATGCACAATAGAGTATAATCTTTCTAT
>CAZTUL010000089.1:0-7778 GCA_964616275.1 uncultured Spirochaetaceae bacterium
ATAGGCCAAAAAATAAGGCGCGTCAATCGTTTTCGCGCTCCATCATCTCCCACACTAGGACATACGTACTGAGTATTCTACCGGTTCAGCACTACCAAAATACAGTTGAGCACCGGTAAAATACGGAAGAGCACCACCTTTCCTATTTATCCGAAAATACGGAACAGCATCAGTAAAATACGTGAGGGCACTGGTTCTTTTTGTATGTGATACGGTTGAGCACTGCCTCTATAATTGTACCATCGGCTTGCCGAAATACAATCTACTGGAGGCATTATGCCAAAAAGAATCAACGTAAGGGCAGTCCTGCAAGGCCTGTGTCCAGACATGTGGCATTTAGTCTATGTATTACAATAATTTATGTGCGTTTTTGCCTATCTTTCAGAAAGATTTCTCGGCAAGTAGCACAGGGTGGGATCGCCAGAGATCCACGCCTTTCAGGAACATGGCCAACTGCTCTTCATCGATCTGCAAGGCCTCCATCGCGGACTTCGGCCACGCGAAGGTGAGTCTGTTCAACCGTTTCTGCAGAAGCCAGAATCCGTCGCCGGACCACCAGAGCATCTTGACCATGTGGCGGTTGCGTCCACAAAACAAAAAGAGGTCACCCCCAAGTGGGTCCAGATCCATCTCACTCATCACCACCCGCATCAGGCCATTCATACCACTTCTGAGATCCGTGAATCCTGGCCGCAGATAACAATTGCGTATGTCAAACCGCATCGGCCGCCTCCAATGCCCGGATCACTTGCTCCAGATCCTGTCCTTGCACATTTCTGGGAACCGTGATGCTCCATGGGCCTCGCTGCAGCACGATCAGGGCCGATTCCTTTTCAGACTTTGCCGATGATCCCTGGAGTCCGACTCCTGCTTTCGGGAATGAGAGATTTACGAATTGTGGTTCATCGACCTGGTCTGGAGCGAATACTCCGGTCTGTTGCCTCCGTGCCTTGATCCAGGTGTGCAGTGTCCATTGGTTCAATTCGATATGTTCGCAGAATTTCCGCAGTGACTTTCCGCTCGCATCAAATTCCTTGAGGTAGGCCACCCGTTCGTCGTGGGTGTAATGCCGATATTCTCTTACCATCCCATGCCTCCTTATGGATAAGAGTATGGTCAAAACCTTCCAGCCCTGTCATCTATGGTGTTCGTTTGACATGTACCACGAAATCATGCTCCCAGCATCCTTAAACGCCACTATATATGGATTATGTGAAATTCCTACCTAGTACCTATTACCTATTGTTAAATATTGTAGCTAGCAACTGTCGAACGCCAGATCGACCTCGAGGATACCATCTTCAGCAGCTTTCTACATTGATTCCACCTTGAGATCATTGATTAAGTCCTGTTCAAATTTGAGTAATGCTTTACTTCTATCCTTTATTCTGTTTGCTGGAATACCAGCATATATACCCCATGGCTCAGTGCTTTTCTTTATCAACGTCATGCAGCCAAACGCGCTACCCTCTCCTAAGATTACACCGGGGAGAACTGTACAACCGCTACCTAAAATGCAGTGTCTTTTAATATGAACAGGTTCGTCAGTCACAAGCTTATATTTGTCTGGAATCATAGGATTTGTCATCGATTCACCAGAATAGTCATCACTTACTGCATAGACACAAATCCTTGATGAAAGGTTTGAAAAATCATCTATCTTGATACCGCTTAACCCTCCGTACAAACCTGTATAAGAGGCAATATGAATATAGCTCCCAATGATTATACTACCACTCAAAATGCAAAAATCATCAATACGCACATGATTTCCAATATGTATATTTTTTGGAGAATATATTGAGCTATGTCGGCTAATGTAAACCTCCTCGCCAACACTACCAAATCCAATATTTTCTAATTCTTCTCTAGAAAGAAAACTATTCATATTTTTTCCTTAGAGATACATCCTCTCATAATACCCCTGATAATCCCCACTCACCACTCTTTCTATCCACTTCTGGTTGTCTAGGTACCATTGGATGGTTTCTTTCATACCCTGCTCAAAAGTATAGGAAGGTTTCCAACCTAGTTGGGTGGTAATCTTGGTGTTGTCAATGGCATATCTTCTATCATGACCAGGTCTGTCTTTGACGTAGGTAATCAGATCTTCTGATTTTCCTATGGTCTTAAGAATGAGCTTTACTATTTCAATATTTGCCTTCTCGTTGTTTCCACCGATGTTATAGACCTCTCCGATGATACCCTTTTCCAGGATAACATCTATAGCAATACAATGATCGAGTACATGCAGCCAGTCTCTGACTTGCATACCGTCGCCATAAACAGGAAGACTCTTGTCATGAAGACAGTTGTTGATCATAAGGGGGATGAGCTTCTCTGGAAACTGATAGGCTCCATAGTTGTTGGAACAACGAGATGTGGTTACTGGAAGTCCATAGGTCTCATGGTATGCTCTGACAAGCAAGTCAGCACTTGCCTTCGATGCTGAGTATGGGCTATTGGGTAATAAGGGCATCGTTTCAACAAATAAGCCTTTCTTGCCCAAGGCTCCATATACTTCATCAGTTGATACCTGATGAAATCGAACTCCCTCTTTATACTGCTTATCGTATTTGTCATCTGGATGAATCTTCCAAGCACGCTTCGCTTCATCAAGTAATACCTCAGTACCAATGATATTGGTGGTGAGAAAGAGCTCAGGGTCAACGATGCTTCTATCTACATGACTCTCTGCAGCAAAGTTCACCACATGGGTGAATTGATGTGTAGCAAACAAGTCATGTACTAGGACCCTATCTCGAATATCTCCCTTTACAAATTGGTATCTTGGATTCTGTTCAACACTATTTAGATTCTCAAGATTTCCTGCATACGTAAGGACATCCAAATTGACCACTGCATCGTTTGGGTGTTTTTCGAGCAGATACGCAATGAAGTTACTACCGATGAAGCCTGCTCCACCAGTTACCAGGATAGTTCTATCCCTGTTTTCCATTCCTACCCCCTCAGAGTATGTTGTCGTTGACCAAGGAAAGTATATATTGGCCATATTCAGTCATTTTCAGACTTTCACCAATTTTAGTCAGTTGCTCTGTGCTGATAAAACCTCTTCTCCAAGCAATCTCCTCTATACAGGAGATGTAAAAACCCTGCCTTGATTGTACAGCTTCTACGTACTCTGCTGCTTTGAGCATTCCTTCAGGATTGCCTGTATCGAGCCAAGCCATGCCACGGCCAAGTAGCTCTACATGAAGCTCGCCCATTTCTAGATATGCGTTGTTCACTGAGGTTATCTCAATTTCTCCCCGAGCTGAGGGTTTGACTTGCTTGGCAATCTCAATGACGCGGTTGTCATAGAAATAAAGGCCGGGAACTGCATATTTTGATTTTGGATTCTGTGGTTTCTCTTCAATAGAAACAACCTTTTTTTGATCATCAAAGGCAACAACACCAAAAGCTCTTGGATTGTTTACCGGATAGCCGAAGATGGTAGCTCCCTTGGTTCTGGTTTTTGCTTTGTTGAGTACTTTTGTAAAGTCTTGTCCATAGAACACATTGTCACCAAGGATCAAACAGACAGAATCGTTTCCAATAAAAGACTCCCCAAGGATGAAAGCATCAGCTAAGCCTCGGGGAGTTTCTTGCACCTTATACTTGATGGTAAGACCTAGTTCTGAACCATCTCCTAATAGTTTCTTATAGACAGGAGTGTCTTCAGGGGTAGAGATGATGAGTATTTCCTGGATGCTGGCAAGCATGAGCACAGATAATGGATAATAAATCAGAGGCTTGTCATAGATGGGAAGCAGTTGCTTTGAAATAACCTTTGTCATTGGATAGAGTCTCGTACCTTTACCACCAGCGAGAATAATCCCTTTCATTCACCCCTCCCTCACAAAAGAATAATTACGGCTCATATTGAACAATTCCTACGATAAAATGATATCACAAATCTTTTCCACATCTGTACAAGAAAGATTTGCAAAGAGTGGTAGACATAAAACACTATTAGCGATCCTCTCGGCTACTGGAGTATAACCAGAATCTACCAACCCAGTATAACATTGGAAACTATTTGTTAATGGATAAAAATATTTACGTGCATTATACCCTTTCCGCAAAAGCTTTTCAAACACCTCATCTCTTGACCTCTTATAACCTTCGAAGACAACTGGATAATATGCATAATTGCGTTCAAGCTTACTCTGATCAGGATTCAGGTAAATTCCATTAACATTCTTCAATCGTTCATGATAGGCTAAATACAATTTCTTTCGTTTCTGGATTTCATTGGAAACATATCTTAGATTGCATAAGCCCATTGCAGCATGAACTTCTGTCATTTTTGCATTGGTTCCAACAATTGGCACATTTTCACTATCTTGCATTCCAAACTGACGTAATTGAGCAAATATCTGATTATATTTACTATCTAGAAAACTTACTCCGCCCCCTTCAACAGTATTAAAAACTTTGGTTGCATGAAAACTAAACATCGACATATCACCAAATTGCCCTACTGCTGTACCATCTTTTTGTTCACCAAAAGCATGGGCAGCATCGTAGATTACCTTTAACCCATGTTTTTTAGCAATCCGGTCAATCTCGTTGACATCACATAAGTTTCCATAGACATGCACTGGAATAATTGCGGATGTATTAGGAGTAATTAATGCCTCAATCTTTGAAGTATCAATCGTGAAATCAGCAGCATTAATATCACAAAAAACTGGTTTTAACCTATTTCTTACAATGGCCTGAGTTGTTGATGCAAAGGTATAGGGTGTTGTAATTACTTCACCATGTAATTGCAAAGCTTCAATAGCAAGCTCAAGAGCTAAATGTCCATTAGCGAACAGTGCTAAATTCTTAACATCTAAATAATCCTTGAGCTTTTGTTCCAATAACTGATGTTTTGGTCCAGTATGAGTCAAAATACCTGTAGCCCATACTTCTTCCAGTTCATGCATATATTCTTCAAGTGGAGGTAAGGAAGGTTGAGTAACTGGTATCATAATATTTTTTCTCCATTAACGTTAGTTGCTTGATTTCGTATAGCAGTAATTGCCTTACTTTGAGCCAGTATTTCTTGCATACTTTCAACTCGCTTATCATTATTTCTAATACTCTCGTGAAACCTTCCAATTGATTGAGCAAATTGGTCATCAGGTTGAATCTCGATATGTTGTGTATCGGTTTTCCTAGTAATCAGTATCTCGGTTTTCATATCTGAAGGAGGCGTAAATACTCTAGGCAATATCATATACCCAGTTTCTCCCCATATCTCAAGGTCACAACGGTAAGAATTGTCCATACCAAAACCAATTTGAGCAGCCATATGATTTTTGCCATACAGCATGGCAGAACCGTATATATCGACATCATGTATTTTGGAATATCCCAAAAAGGAAGATATTACAGAACAATCATCCAATAATAATGAAGCTAGTTTTAAAGGATATCCCCCACAATCAAGAAGAGCTCCTCCTCCTAAAGCTTTATTATACCTAAAGTCATTTACTCCTCGATAGGGGAACCCAAAATCAGCACGAACTAATCGAATATCTCCTATAGAATTATCATGCAGCAGCTCAAGTAGAGTTCTTATTCGTCGGTGATATATAAAAGCATAATTCTCATGTATAGCCAAATTCTTCTCTTGTGCTAATAGAACTAGTTCTTCTGTATCATCACAGTTTGTGGTAAATGGTTTTTCAAGCAATAAGTGTTTACCTGCTTCCAATGTTCTCTTGCCCCAATATGCATGTAGGCTTGGAGGAAGTGGGATGTAGATTGCATCAAGATCTTTACTCTCTATACATTCATGATAACTTGTATAGATTTTACCTCCATATCCATCTATTAACTTCTCGGCTTTTAAAACCTCTTGCTCAGTATCTACAGTTGGCCATTCATCTCTGGAGGCTATAGCAACACCACCAAAATCAAAATTTCCTTCACTCAACAAACCTGGCATAAATCTTCTATAAGCAATATCTGAAGGGCTAATTATTCCGATTCGTTTTTTACTCATTCACTAACTCCAAGAGCGCAAGCAAGTTGCGTAATTGAATATTTACACAATTATTGATTTGGATAAGATAATTAAGTGTTGCAAAAGAACACCAAAAATATCCCTCAGGTAAAGGGTCATTCCATTGATCCGTCTCGATTATAACATTGCGATTCTGTTCATGAAAAAAACGGCCACCCTCTTCGGATTGAATGACATCAATCATAATCCCTTCTTTTTTATTACAAAGGAGATCCATGAATTGTTGTTCAACCGAATCCTGCACACTTTCTCCATACTCCATCTGAACAGTTGGCCCAATCTCGATCAAATCAAAACACCCAATTTCAGCTTTTCCCTTAACTAATATCATCAACTTTTTATCAACGAAAGTGTAAATCAAACCGAAAAGAGCTTCTCCTAAGGATTCAAACATTGGTTGTTTCCAATGCCTAACCTCTCTTCCCTCAATAGTGATATCACAAAAAATAACTTTGAATTGAGATTGTCCACCCATCTTAACTAGTTCATTAGGGTTAAAACTCCAATTTTCTAATGCGGACAATGGTATGGATTGTATTTCTGGAGAAAGATGCATTTTATAATCATTAAGATATTGATAAATTTTAACAAGTTCATGTTGCCTGGGTTTTCCTATTCTAGTTCTAACTATCTCACTGACTAAGGATGTAGGAGAATCAATATCTAATGGCAAAAGTGACCATGGAATGCAAGAAAGCACAGTCCGAGTATCCATGTTAATCATATTATCTTTCTTAAGGAATTGGCGGATTTGTCCAAGGGTCATCCATTTATACCCATCCAATTCCTCAATATATTCATGAGAAAATAGGATAACATTTCTGTTTCTCTTTCCTAGGAATCTTGAGGATTGTTCGGATTGTATCTGATCAACAATCAGATTGTCTGATTTTGCATGTAGAAAATAATCAAGGTACTTTGGCTTACTTCCCCCATGCATTTGCGTGAAATTACTCTTTGTTGCCTGCAACGTAGGGGATATCTGGATTGTATTAATATTACCAGGCTCAATTTTGGCTTGCATCAAGAAATGAAGTACACCATCAATTACAGTACAGAGAATACCAAGATAACCAATTTCTTTCTGGATGAGGATTGGTTGTTCAATAATTACAGAACCCAGTTTCTTACGTATAGCTCCAACTGAGAAGAAACATCCGGAATTGTTTCGAATAACACCGCAAACATCATCGTAGAACCATGGATTGCATTCTGAGAGAGAAATCTTACTAATTCTAACTTCAAGAGAGGAATTTCTTTCCTCAATCCAATGATTAAGATACTCTGTACGATGGATTCCTTCATTAGTTAGGTAAGATTCAAGAAATAATGGAAAAAACTGCATTAATTGTGTCCTTCGCCGTGATACACTATTTCAATTTCCGATCATGAAACATTGTTGTCAATGTTTGTATTAGATACTGTAAACATTCAAGCTTGAATAGAAAAGCAAGACCTACATAGACAATGGCACCAACAACTATCTGAAGGAGCATGGTAATGAATGGAGATAACCCCAGGAACAATAGCAGGTAGACGATAACCCCCATAACTAGAGAAAGGAGCAAAGAAGGCAGGATATCTTTGATTTGTTCCCCATAGCCATAGTTAAGGAGTTTCTTATTGGGGTATGCGTTAATGATGGAAGATATGATGCTAACCAGGACTTGGCTTAGTGCCAAAACGTAAACCCCAAAGGGAAGGCATCCCGCAAGTATCACAAGTCCAATTACTTTTTTAATGATTTCCAGTTTCAAAA
>CAZTUL010000090.1:0-7625 GCA_964616275.1 uncultured Spirochaetaceae bacterium
CGGCCCCAATCAACAGTTGAGTATCTGTGGAATACTGATTTGCATGCCAGCGGTTCACCAGATCTGTTCTAGCCCACACTTTTATATGTGTTTTCGGAAGATATAGGTATGCCGCTGGACTAAAAACCAAGGTATACGTAGGTATTCCTGTCGGAGAGAGGCGGTATAACTCTGATTTTCCAAGTATAACCTTCTGCACGTTCTTTGTTGGATCATCATTTTCTGTCTGTAGCCCTCGCTCTCCTTTGATGGAGAACTGGATTTCACCTGATACTCCAAAGCCATTCTCGCTATCGAACGAAAATCCGGTTGCGCCAATTATTGCGTCCGGACCGTTCGGGTATCCGAGGAACGCGGTACCTCCTCTTCCCAGTCGCATGGTTACTGCGTGGACAAGATCCAAGTTATATTGTTTCTCAGGATCTCCTTCGCCATAATTATGGGTGCTGTCACCAGCACGAAGATAGACGTAGGGAGAAGTGTAGACACCTTCGATATAAGCCTTGATTCTCCCCTTGTTTACAGAGCGGACATGATTGAACCCCACCAATGCCGCAAATGCATTCGGGGGGAGATCATCGTATGCATTCAGCTCCCCTTTTGTCTGAAATTGATCAAGAAGAAATTGGATATTCATTGCCCAGCCTGGGGTTAGCGATGCATCCAACTCAAGGGTCATGGAATTATTCACCTCACCGAAGTTCAGGTAATTGTGCAGGAACATGAGTGGATTGAACATGCGAAGGTCGGTTCGATCGGTGTAGAACATGGTCCCCTCGGTCAAGGAGAGTCTGATTTTGGAAGTCAGATCAGCTTCAAGCCGATGGGCGATGTAGATGCGAGCGAGTGAGCCGTGAAACAAGCTTCGCCAAGGTGTTGAGTCTCTATTTGGATACACAGCGTTTCCGGTTTCATCCAGTTCGTTCATGGGAATTGCTAGGAAGGTATACCGAAGCAACCTGTTTGAAGCGCTGGCATGCAGAAAGTCATGATACGGCACATGATCACCTACGGTCAGGTTTCCGGTATTTCCTCTTCCCCATCCGAGTGTGTCTCGGCCAAAAATAATTGAGGAACGGGTGCCCGAGAGACCCATGAAGGCTGTTCGAGGCATGCTGCTTTCCATCTGGGTTTCCGCAAAGCCATCCTGATACGGGAAGTTATAGTTGAATCCCTGGAACTCATCGGGGTTGAGGCGTCGTTTCATGTCATAGCTGAACACTCCGTAGATATGATCAGAGAGTATGGTATCTACTTCAATGGATATAAACGGGTTCCTTTGATTATACCGAATGATCCAATCTTGTTCTCTCGCACTCGTATCAGTGTTGATGTAGACTTCGGGATTGATGCTCATTACTGCTTCAACCGGAATGTCTATGTATCGCTGGGTAAGCTGTCTTTCCAGTTGCTCAACCCGGCTTCTGGTCGCAGGCGAATCGACTGCCACTCGGAGCTGTTCAATATGTCTCATCACGTCGTGACCGGTAACTGGACCTGAGGATGTTATCGGGAGAATTCCAGCCTCGATACTGAGATCCAACAATTTCTCAAGCATCGGATCATCATTTCGGTAGATTCTGGCAAGCGGGTTCGCGAAAGCGATTGAACCGGCTAAGAGTATTATCAGGAAAAGATATCTTTTAGTATTCACGCTGCACTCTCCAGTCAGACAGGATCAGTGGTAGATCATACACCCGATTTGCACGACATGATCGAACGCTGGACTAGACCAAGGGGTATTCGGAATATGGTTGAAAGCAGTTGCGGTATCGAGACCCCGTTCGATTGACGAGCCAAACCGATATGACCCATACATCGTGATCGGAAATGCTTCGAATTCCTTTGAGAGGCCTATCTCAATCGAGAGATTCTTCTCAAAGAGATGTCCCAAAAAGTCCTTGGGCGCGATGGATCCCATGTTCTTATAGTATTCGTTGACCGACATGTCTATTGCATAGCCATATTGGGCGCTTCGTCTTTGATACTGCAGAGTCAGAAACGTGTTGAGTGTGTTCGAGACTCCGATTCGTGTACTCACCAGCAATTCATCTGAGTTAGGGTGCAACGGGTAACCAAGAGAAAATCCCTTGTTCACATAGGAGGTCTGGATAAGCTCTCCCTCCGTATCCGTTGAGAGTGGGTAGTGTGTATAGAAGAAAGGTTCCAGCTTTGTGTATTGGAATGAGATTTTGGAGAATTGGCCTATTGGTAGGTCTATGTCTATACCACCTTGGATTCCCATGATGTTTCGGTAATTGGTGAAGAACTCGCTGGGCGAGATCTGATTCATCTCTGTTGTCGCAGCTCCGACGTAGAGTCGGAACAAGCCGGGCCATCTCCATTGGAGATCAATTCCTGCCAGCATGTTGTCCATATCGCCGAGGAGGCTCTGTTGCAACATCAGAATGGTGAAGGGATTCAAGTACCCGATTTCAAACCGCTTAATCCAAACACATGACTCATAGATGCCGAATGTAATGTTCCACGGAAGATCGACTTCGACTCGTTTGGCACTGAAATTATTGTTGAATTGGTTGTCGTGCAGGTCTTGTGCGAAGAACGAATCGTTTCCGATGATGCCGTTTTTTAGTGCGAATCCTCCAAGAGAACCAGTCAGGAAGCTGTATCTCAGCCAATCAGCGAGTCTTACATGTCCTTCGATAGCTTCGAAGGGTGCCGCTTTACCTGCAAGCTGCAGTCCGTTGGTCCCAACGCCCCAATCACGCTTTACAGAACCCCACCGCATTTCGAACATGCCCTCGAGCAGGGCGAGACTGATCTCAGGGTAGAGATCGAACCCCGCGAAAAACAGGGGAAAGGGGATACTATCCTTAGCACTTTTTCCGGTAAGGAAGTTCATGTAGAATCCCTCTCCAGGAATATAGAAGTCACTGTCTAAAAATGGTCTGCTATCGAGTTTGTCGAAGCGAAGACCGACATCCATATAAAACGACAGCATGTTCTTGATATCACTGCGGATATAGGGTCGAATCGCAAACCGGTAGTCTCCTTCGTCCGGACTGTAGATCGAGATTGTGGCTTGTACTTCCGATTTTGCTCCTGCAGCCAGATAAATGTTTTGGTTCTCTGCAAATGTATGATATGAGCCGCTGGATAGGAGGTCTCCGAAGGAAGAGGTGGTATATTTTTCACCAGCGAGACGATCAATCAAGTATACCACCTCCGCATGCTCTTTTTCCGGCAATGGCAACTCTTGCAATTGGCCAAGGAGTTGAAGTACCGTGGATGTGGTATAGGGTTTGACCGCAGGAAGCTTCGGGATCAATCCACGGATTTCTGCCGACTCAAGCACATCATACACACGGTGACCGAGTGGGATGGAGAGCTGGGATGTAGCCGAAAGGGGAGTGATCGATGAGAACAACAAGTAAGCTCCAAGAATCAACAAGAATATAAAACCTCGGAGGTTAAATTTTGATCTAGATGTTGTTCGTTTCACCTGGTGCTCCTTTATCATACAAGTTCTGATATAATTTTTTCAGCTGGATTCAATTTATTGCCTATCCGTGTGTTCAAAACGGACCGATCTGAACTATTGCTTGCGATGTACCGCCCGTATTCCAAGTACAACCATTTATAGCAGTTCCCCATTGATATTTCAACAAGATTTTCCATCGTCGCGCTATTGTCCTAGATGCTTGCTGATGCTTCATCCGTGATAGGCATTTATTCATACCGATGTTACAATAGGGGCACAGCTTGCGAAGGATATGGTTGTACTTTCCAAGCAAAATTTTTGTAGCAGGATGAGAAGTGAAAGCAGCTAGCCGTCAGAAGAAAACAATATCTGTATCGATTATAGTCCCAGTGTACAATATGCAACATTATCTGGAACGGTGTTTGGAATCTTTAGTACACCAAACATTGGACTCAATTGAGATAATCATTGTCAATGACGGTTCCATTGATGATTCACAACGCATTATTGATGTATATGCGAAGAATTATCCCAGAAAAGTTGTTAGTTATTACACAGAGAACGGGGGATTATCACGAGCAAGAAATTTCGGAGTCTCTCACGCAAGAGGAACATATATTGGCTTCGTCGATAGCGATGATTATGTTGATATCCATATGTTTGAGGAGTTGTTCAAGAAAGGAGAAGCGATGAATGCGGACATTATCTGTTCTCCAATCACATTCGAGTATCATGATCATATTGTGAAGGAGTTTTTTCCAGATGTCTCAATATTTGGAGAAAACACGGTCGATAGTCCTGCGATTCTTGAATCTACGCGATCCTATGCTTGCTCAAAAATTTATAGAAAAAATTTTTGGGATGCGGAAAGAATTTCGTTCCCGGAGGGTATATGGTACGAGGACACAGCAACTATCTATCCAGCATTGGTCAAAGCTAAAAAGGTTGAAGCTGTGAACTACCCTTTCTATCATTATGATAAAACTCGAGAAGGAGCTATCACGCAAACCGTGAGCCCTAAAGTATTTGACATATTTCAAGCTACGAGCATATTGATGGAAAGCGCTAAGCAGATGCGGCATATTGAAAAATTTATGGATGTTATCACCTCATTATGTGTGAAACATATTTTTATGCGCATCAAGTTGATAATGAAATCAAATGACGAGAATTTAAAAAATGAATTCTTGGAGACATCGCTAATGTTCTTAACCACAAATGTTCCTGATTGGAAAAATTGCAGTTATATGAATAAAATGCACTTGAGCAGGAGGTTGTATTATACTTTACCCATACTTAGGAAATCACTGAATAAGTTGCCTACAGAGGTAAGAGAAAAACTATTTTCATTCTCTAAAGCTTTGGCTATGCTCAGAAGACCTCTCCAGAATCGCCATAGTTATCCGAAGAGACCAGTCCCAACGAAAGAAGTTCGAGATTTCTTGTCCGAGGTAACCAATGTATTTTTGATGCACCAGGTAACTATTTTTTACGATATCACGGATGGTAATTGGTTGGAGAGCTTGAATATACATTATGGTTCTGATTTCCAGATATCCATCGGGCTCCATGCCGACGGTTCCATGCATAGTGTTGCTCATATCATGGAGTCCCATGGCATGCGAATGACTCAGACGAAACAGATTCAGCATAAGAGTATCTTGGAAAGGTACACATACATGGGAATTCAGTTTACGATACGGTATTATAGGGAGGAATATCTAGAACCGCATGAAGCCTCAAACAGATTTAAGCAAATATTTGATGATTGTGGGATGATCGACATGCAGGGAATAACCGTGCCGATACTGCGAAGTAAAACCTGCTCATTACAACATCCTACCCATTTGAAAGAGCCGGATGACGATAGAAATGATTGTTTGAAAAAAATGAGCAGGAAAGAATTTTTAGTGCGAAAGGTATACTATAAGCATTATGTCTCATGAATAGACATCGATTTTATAAATAGTAGGAGAAGGATACGCTTGTTCCGAATCAATGGAAACGGTTAAAGATCGAGAACAAATCGAATTCGACCGTTCTCCGATTGATTATTTCTGCATATCGGGGAAGAACAGTGATACAATTGCTGTGATCAAGATTACTCGTTTGAGTTCTGAAATTGGCGTTTACCAAGGAGTGTGTATGCAAGCTTCCAACAAGGTTCTTCTAAAAAATACGATCATGCTCTATGTGACCAAGGTGAGCGCATATGTTTTTCCTTTGATTACCTTTCCATATCTCACCCGCGTGCTCATGCCGGAGAAATATGGAGTTGTGACATTTTCCAACGCATTCATGTCATATTTTATTCTTTTTGTTGACTTTGGATTTTTACTTTCCTCAACACGCGAGTGTGCGTTGCACCGAAATGATCCGAAGAAGCTCTCACAGATTGTCATGGCAACTATCCAAGGGAAATTGATCCTCTCGATAGTCGGCCTTGTGATATTGATGCCGTTGCTGTTTCTAGTTCCATCATTACAAGATAAAAGATTGTTCATCCTTCTGAGTTATCTTACGATTATTATAAAGATATTCATTCCTGACTACCTCTTCCGTGGACTTGAAAGAATGGAGATTGTGACGTATAGGACACTAGTCGGTCGTTCAATCTATACTATGCTTATATTTTTCTTGATTCGTTCTCCATCGGATTTTTATTTCATTCCAATAATCTCTTCCATCGGAGAATGTGTTATCGTTTTTGCGACATGGATGAAACTCAGGAACATTGTTAGAATCGAATACATCTCGCTTCCCATAAAAGAGATATTCATTTCCATGCGGACCTCTTCGATTTATTTCCTTTCAAGGATAGCGTCAACAGTATATTCTTCATCAAACATCATTATCTTAGGGTTTTTGTATGATGATTCCAAAGTCGCATTATTCGGTGTTGCTCATTCCTTGATAAAGAATATTCGTGGGCTCTATGGTCCTATTGCAGACAGTCTGTACCCCTACATGATCAGTAAAAGAAATTATAGACTTATTTGGAGAATCATAGCTTTCACATTTCCCATGATAATGGTTGGAACAATAGTTCTGTTCTTATTATCCGACAAAATTATCATATTGTTTGCCGGACCTAAATATGAAGAGGCTTCCAGTATTTTTCGTGCAATGCTGCCTTTGGTAGTGATTACCTTGCCACTTTATTTACTTGGATTTCCCATGTTAGGTGCCATGGGAAGAATCAAGGATGCAAATTTCTCTGTAATTTTTGGAGCACTGTTCTATGTAGTAGTTGTTACTGTCTTATTTTTAGTGAATAGGATAAATTTTATTTCGCTTGCCTACACTACTGGTGCAACAGAAAGTTTTATTTTGGTCTATCGATTTTTTTGTGTCCGAAGAGGTATTTCTGATCAACAGAGAAGAGTAGAAAGGATCAACTCTGATATATAATTTGAAAATACACGAGACTTTGCAAGATATATGCTGACTCTTTACTCATAGACCGTCCGCAAAGCCAAATAGTCAGTCTGAGTAGTGCTGGGACCCTTCCAGTATATGTATTGTTTATCTGGGACCCTCCAGTTGGAACCGTATCGTTCTGCGAGATATGATTCAGCGTCGACAGGTATGAAAATTGAGCTATTGCCGAATTTTTTCTTGCAAGTAGTAAGAATTGGTTTACACCCCAGTCTAACAACGTTCATATACTCCGAAGGGGAATCGTTTTTTGGAGAGGAATACATCAAATAGCAAACATCATCATTGTTTTCTCTATAGTAGTAATTGATATCAAATTTAATATTCTTGTATATAAAAGATTCTTCCACTATCCCCAGACCATCAATGGAAAACGACAATCTACGTCGGCAACTGTTTTCCATGAGCAGATTGCGTAAAAATTCTTTTTCATCCTCGGATGAAGCATAGACTGCTACATCGATATCAAGATCATGTTTTAAAATTCTTCCTTCTCTGACAATGCCCAATAACGTACCCATATCAAAGAAAAAGAACAAACCGCTTCGCTCCAATATGTTCTGTAACTTCAGTATTGTATTGCTTCCTTGACGATTAAGGTTCCGAATTTTCTTTCTTTTCCTATGATAAGTTTTCAGTTTCACATAGAGTCGATACATATATTTTATGAGGAATAAATTTTTAATTTTTTCTTTGGACTTACCTTTTAATACAAGACAGTGTTTCATTCGAATAATCCCTTTGT
>CAZTUL010000091.1:0-7607 GCA_964616275.1 uncultured Spirochaetaceae bacterium
TCTCTCCTCTTGATAATAGCGAAGCAGATCTTTGACTTCGGCAAGTTCAAAAGCCTGTGAGATTATCATCTCCCGTAATTCCTGTTCAGTTCGATACTTCATGTGAAGCTCCTTGCTTTGTATTATGTATTTCGATCAAATTGAGTTCGACAGAATTCCTTTTAATCCCCATCTCGCGAAGAGATCGTAAAGTCTGATAGCCTTTGTAGGTGGTTGATGGATCGAGTTCTGCAACATGGCAAACTATTTCCATGTACCTTCTGTGATTTCTGAAAAATCGGACTGCAGACCAATATTCGTTATCATCGTTTGAGAAGATATCCTCATATGCACGTTCGATAGTCATTCGACCTATCTGCCTGTAACAGGACCGTAAAGCGTTGCTCAGCATATTGTTCTCCCAGGTTTTCGTCTTCGGTATGATTCCCAGTCCATTTCAAATGCTTTACCATCACCTTCTACAATTCGTTCATAGGTGCTTCGCCCAATCGAATTTATGACACCCTTGATAAGCACACCGTCCTTTACTTCGTCGCTTCTTCCTGCATTGGTGATCATGATTGTGGGGAGGAGACGGTTGTACCGTTCATTGATTATGCGGAATAAGTTGATTACTTCAGTCGCGCTTCCGTAGGATTTATCCACCTCATCTATGATCAGATAATCAAATCGAGCATACTTCTCGATAATGCTAGAGACTCCATGATCATTGAAGGCTTGGCGAATCTCATCAAACAGTTCGAGGGATATTACATATCGCGTAGTTTTTCCTTGCTTGATATGGTATTGCATAGCTGCAAATGCCAACCGAGTTTTTCCCGTCCCATTTCTTCCATAGAGAACAACCGACCCTCCGGATCGTAAGGCATCGATAATCTTAATCTGTTTGGCAGCAACCTCACTATCTTCACTCAGCTCGAAATTGTCAAAAACAGAATCAACGAATCTTTTAGGAATAGCGGTAAGTTGTTCTGTAATAAATTCATGATGTTTTCGAGCTGTTCTCTCCTGTTCAATCCGGGTATACTCCTCATCACTTTGCGTAATGATTCCATCGAATCTAGCCAAAGTTTCTTGAATGGCTTTACCTGCATCTACAATCATTTCACTCATAGTTATAGTCCTCCACTGCTACTTCTGGCCCGCTTTCGGTTCTGAACATCGGTTTATGAACATGTGGTTTCCCGCGAATTTTTTCGGGGAACAATCCTTGCCATCCGTTCATGATTGACTGCTGTATGCATTCAATTCGAGCAAAGTCGTCTGGAAGTTTAGCGAGTTGAGTCAATGCAATAGCGATAGCTCTCTCAGTCATCGGCTTCTTGATATCTTTTCTATGCTCCACATACAGGTGCAAAGCTTCCTTGAACTCTCCTTGAGGTATAAGAACAAAGGGATCTGGTAATTCAATTTCAGAAGTCGATGGAGAGCTGGTCCCCCCATTTGGATTGGAATCTATATCAGGATGTTTCTCTGTATCCAAATGCAAATGAGAGTGTGAATAGTTGGAGAGACTAGTAAGGGTCTTGGAAGCCCCTTCTAGATCCTTTAGTCCATATTCCTTGAGTATTGAATCCAATGGATATTTATAGTTGGTAGAAATCACCGTTTGAAGTACGCTTTCTGGCAGATTTTTCAAAATGGTATCAATTCCTTTCTTCACATTGCTATGACCATCCCAATGCTGGTGTTTTGGCCAATTGGGCAAGATCATATATCCATATCGGTAGTAAGACTTACCTTCGGCTTCAAATCGCCTGAGCACCTTTTTGATTGCTGTTTCAGTCATACCCGTGTCATAGACCATCCGTTTAAGAGTCGTTTGGTATATTCCTGCAATATTTGTCAGCGGATTGGTCATGAGATAGAGATAGAAAAATTTTTCTGTTGGATTCAATTGCTGAACCCAAGCGTCATCCCAAAAGGATGTTGAGATAAACCGTTGTGTTGCCATCATTGGGCTCCTTCGGTGTCTGCATTGTAATTATTTGGGGCTTCACTAAAACTACGGGCTCTGTCAGTTTTAACATATTTGCTCTCATTGCCTCGTACATGCTCGATTCCGTACGCATCTGCAATCTCCCTCATCCTTCTGAGAATAGTACCGTCCATTGGTTCAAGACGGCTGTTATGAAGGTAGAGGATATTCCTGACTTCATCACAGATTACCGGTCCAAATTTTTTCTCTCCGATTGGCCATCTTTGTACAGCTCTTCTAACGGCCTCGGAGCAGGTCATTTCTTTTTGAGGATTATTCATATTCAATACCTATGGAACTGGGTCGATTATACTTCCAAGATCCCTTGTTTAACTGTCTAGATTAGAAAGGTATGTCATCGTCGAAACTTTCTGGTCCAGGAGGGTACACTTGCTGCATGTGATTCGATTGTATGCCACGGGCCTGTGAACGATGGTCAGTCTGCCGGGAATCTCCGAGAAGTTGGATTTTCTCAACAATAACTCCAATTTTTGACTTGTTCTGGCCATCCTGTTCCCAACGCTGCTGTTTGATGGATCCACCGACGGAGACCTGTTTACCTTTTACCAAATGTGGGTGTAATGCCTTTGCCAATTTGTCCCAGACGGTACAATCAATGTAACTCACTTCATCTTCGCGCTGATTATTTCGTACGATCTGCTTACCGATAGCAATGCTGAACATACACAATGCTGTACCTGTCTGGGTATATTTCAATTCAGCATCACGTGTGATCCTCCCAATAAGCATGACCGAATTCATATCATTTGCCATGGTGATGCTCCGTAATAAACCATTGGGGGATCAGAACTTTTTGCTGCTCGGTGAGGCTAAGAAATGAATCCTTCGTTCCACGGTAGAATACTACTAATCCCCGAATGAGTTCTTCATCGTAAGTGAAGTTTGAGTACTTGCCCTGGGTTTCAATCGCAAGCATTACCCCTTCGACTGGATCGAAGGGCAATACATGGAAAAAGCCATATTTCATTTGGTTAGCAATGTAACTTGCTCTTGTCTTTATCAGCTTGGGGCAGGGATCGAGCATACCTTTCTGCATCACAGTTATAAGTAACTTGTCCATTATAAGCCTCCAGCTTCGAATAACGCAGCAAGATCAGGTGTTTCCTCTTGCTGGACTATTTCGGGTTTTCCCAAAGTTTGTTGACTCTTATGTGTGGACGTATCGAAAAAATCAATTGGAGAGGCAATACCATCTTTGATCGAGGAATAGATCTTACGGAGGTCTACAATATTGTGTGTAGTGATCGCTTCGAGTTTCCGTTGAATGCGTGCTTCAATCATCTCCTTGGAAATCCCGATTGATTCGAATGCTCCCATAAGGCGATTGATGGTATCCACATCGGTCTTCGTAACTTTAAGCATGGTTTCAGTGCAGGCCTAGACAGCAAGGTCTACTATGTCACCAGGAATAACACCGAGTATACAAGCCCTCAATCTTCTAGCTCCATTGTTAGCGACCAACTCATAGATTTCACGAGGATCGGTCACAGTGTAATCACGTTCTCTGGTGTGACGAACGTGAGAGACCGTAAAGATTTTGCTGTTCCTGGTATTCGTCTCAAGATCCCAAGCATAGGATTCGACGAGACTTGACCCATTATTCTGTTCAAGTTCTCGTATTCCTGAATCCATGTTACCCCACGATTGGGCAAGTGTTTCAGCTAGCCGGATGGAAGGGCCTTCGATTTTTGAGCCTCCTTTCGCATATTGATAGATGGCTTGCGAAGCGAGCCCAACTCGTTCACAGGATTTCAAGATTCGTTTGATGGCGAGATCCTCATTGCGTGGAAATTTCTTAGCCATAAAGACGGCCCCTTGTACGGAAGCTATTTCACGTGATGTTCTTACCGATTCCATGGCATGTTCTGTAGTGGTCGGATGGTTAATTTCTAAAGGAGCTAGGCTTTGTTGCATCATCGATTTACCTCCTTGATGATACCGAACTTAATGTGTTCCGATCTCATGAATCCTGTGAGCTTGATTGTTTTTGGTCGATCAAGTTCTGCACGAAAATGGACTATCTCAGTTGGGTTTAGGGATTGTGGTGGTGAAAAGGTATCTTCCAGAATAGAGCCCCGCGGTCTGTTCTCAGTTTCCAGTAGTTCAACGGGTCTACAAGCGTTGATTCTGTTCTGATGGTTCCTTTCGGCTTCTTCCAGTTGTTTACGCAAGGCGATTGCTTTACCTAGGTTCCCCTGTTGCTGGTAGTTCAGGGCTAATGCCGCAGCATGGGGGTTACCATCGTTTAAAATATCCAAAGCAGCAAGATCTGAGATCACATCACAACATCTTTTATCAATTTCTTCACTGATTTTCTTATTGGTGTATCCTTTGTTATACCAACTGGAGTTATTGAGCCACTCACATTTCCTAAGGAACGCTTCCAAGGCATCATTCTCTTGGGCAAATCGTTCATGCTTTAATACTCGAATCAATTCATCACGTTCCTGAACCCGAGTTTCCTCGGCTTTGGAAATTGCTTTTTCGAGAGGGACGATCGTTACATTGATACGTTCTTTTATAACCTTAATTTTCTGTTCAATCTGGTCATAGGGTTTTAGTATCTCTTTCTTGAGTGCAATCCGTCTGGAATCCAAAGCGGTAATAATACCTTTCGCACTCGATACTACTCTTTTGGCTTGTGCAATATTTTCCAAGTTTAAATCTGATATGGCGAACTGGACTTGTTCGACTAGAAAATCGCTTAGTTGTTCCAGGTTCTCATAAATATCCGCCATTGAGATAACTCTGATTTCTACAGCTAGTTCATCCTTGCCTGAACTGCCATCATCTAAGGTTCCCTCAACTTCAACAATATTTTCAATTTCATCATCTTGTTTCATCAGCCCGACCTCTTAGTGGCTTGAAGACCAATGGTGGTCTTTGTCTGTTTTGAACACACCGCCAGAAAGCGATGCCCTTTTGCGCAACAAATGCAATGGACTCTTGGACTACAGGATCCTGTGAAAGAAACTTGTAATTCCGGGTGTGAATGGTCGGGAATTCATCATCTATCCATTGACCATCATTAAGATGGCCTGATTGATGGATGATCTTTGCTGTTAGGATTCCAAATGACCAATTGGTAACAAACAATTGAGTACAGATCTGTGAAAAATAGTAAGGGGGGATGATGCCATTCCATTTCACCAAGTCATTGTTGACCCTAATGGTGGTGGTCTTGCATTCCCACACTCCCTGTTCACCTGTAACGATATCCGTCAATTCACCATCGAGAGTGGCCGATATATAGGGGTGATTGTCGTGACAAAGAATATCATACGGGTGATATTCCACTTGGTATCTATTCTTGAATACCAGTGCGAACTCATTTCTAATAATAGGTTCGGCTTCAACACCGAAGATAACCTGTGATTCCTCCCCAATATTTTTTGGTTTTCGTAATCCCACCTTCACATCGTACAATTCATCGATATTTCCCCAAGGATTGTTACCAATGACGATGGACATTTCCGAAGCACTGATATGATTGCGCTTTTCAGCCAACCATGCGATTTCATTATCGAATGGCAGCCGAATCATCGATGTTCACTTATTGGAGTTGCGAGTCTATTCGCAAGCTTTGGCATACATATCTCCCAATCTGATAGTTTTGTACTTACGATAGACGTTTTACCGGACTGGAAATTGCTGGATGTTTCCATTTGTTCATCCAGATATCAAGCTCGGTTTTGTTGAATAAGACTCTTTTACCAACTTTGCTATAGGGTATGGCATTCATCATGACGTATCTTCTTAAAGTTGGTTGTGAGAGGGTTGTATATTCCGAAGCTCCTCCATAGGTCAGGTATGGACTATCCATTTCGCTCCATCCTCTTACTGTCCATGAACACATCCAGATCTTCCTTTTTAAATAGTATTGCCTTTGGAAGACGATGACAGGCAATCTCTCCAGATTTCACGTATTTGCGTAGGGACCGCTGGTCCATTCGCAAGTAACTCGCTGCTTCTTTATAAACCATGTACAATGTATCCACGTTTTCTCCTTAATGATACATAAATTTGTGTTGTCGACATATTAAACACGCAAATTTATGTCTTTGTCAATATTATAGAACAAGAATAACACACATACCACTGATGATAGAGGAGGTTTCCAGATGATTATGTATAAATGTTTACAACCAACATCTTTTACCATATAATGTACGGAAAATAGTGATGGAGGTTTAGGTGGAAGATTTTTGGGATCGGGTCTATGAGATGATGAAAGCGAGTGGGTATACAGCTGTCGATTTAAGTAAGAAAATTGGCAAGAATCCACGGGCGATCGAGTCTTGGAAGAACCATGGAAGTGAACCTCGGTTGAGTGATGCTTTCAAGATGGCCAAACATCTTGGTGTTTCTTTGGAAGAGTTTCTCACGGGAAAAAAGCCGGGTCCACTTGTGACTGGTTTTGCTGATGAGAGAATAGCATCAACGGTAACTGTGCCTCGTATGCATGTGGTGGTCAAGGATGAGACTGGTGAGATTGATATCACCGAAATGGAGGACTCCTTGGTCTGTGTCCCCGTGCAAATTGTCAAAGGACTTGAGGTTGGTCGACTTCGCGCTACGACAATCAAAGGCGATGATATGGTTGATGAGGGCATGGCTCCAGGCGATATAGTCATTTACGATTGTGGCAACGTCGATTCAAATGGATTGTATGTTATCCGTTTGAAAACCATGATAGTACCCAGACGGCTGGAGTTTTCTCCTGTTGATAATTCTGTTTGCATCAAGTCAGCCAATTCAGCATACCAGGATGTGACACTCGATGTGACCAATGAGAATTTTCAACCCTTGGGTAAAGTCGTGGCATTGCTTCATAAGTACTTCCATTAACTGCCAGACGAAGTGAGTGCAGGAAACGAAAGCTTGCTTGCATACATTTCATTCAGATTTTCTTTTGTCCGTAATCCTCATTATATGAAAAAATCCACGCTCCTCACCTGGAACTTACGCGTTCTCCGGTACTGGGGAGTTGTGTCAATTATTTACCAGCGAGTTGAGATATCCCGGGCGAGGCGCGGATGACACTTACATGGTTGAAATCTGTTCACAGTACCTTTCTAGTGTCATAAAACATTGAATATTCGATATATTCCCATTAATGCACACTAGAAATTGCTAATTAACCTATCCAATTATCTGAATTCACAGACAATCAAACACATAATATAATATGTAAATACTTATATTTATGTGATTGACATAATTTTATGTTGTCTTATACTGAAGTATCTTTACTAATTGCCTAACGGCTGGAGGACAACATGCTAGATCTTATCTCAACTGGTAATCGGAAGATCGCGAAAAATACCGCGATCTTCAATTTGTGCAGCGGTACTGACTGCCCAATGAAAAACGATTGTTTTTATGGAATCACAAAAAAATGCTACGCGTTGAAAGCAGAACGACTATATAAGGATTGTTTACCGTATAGACGGAGACAAGCAGCGTATTGGACCGAAACACCAATTGATACCAGGATCAATGATATGGTTGAATTCTTTAGACGAAAAAAAGCAATCAAATATTTTAGGATCAATGAAAGCGGCGATATTGCAAGTATTCAGGATCTTAAGGACCTTGACGCGATTGC
>CAZTUL010000092.1:0-7018 GCA_964616275.1 uncultured Spirochaetaceae bacterium
ATATCCCTGCCCGCTTCAACACGTATGCCTACAGTCATTTCCCACCCAGCTTTTCTTCAATCAGAACGGAGCAATACAAGCCGGAAAGATGTGACTTTCCTACAAGTCTCGAATAAGTGTTGCTCTGCTTGCACGTGAAGCAGGGAAAGCATTTCTTATCTATTACCAACAAGATCCCCTCCTTTTCATTTGTGGTAGTAAGTAATGACTTTCTTCACAGCTTTTATCACGCTCTCAACATCTTCATCCGTCATTGAGTAATACAACGGGATTGTGATAATTTCCTCGTACAAAGCTTCGGCAATGGGACAGAGCCCCTTTCTATATCCCAACTTCTGATAATATGGGTGGTAATAAACAGGTATATAGTGTACCTGAAGGCCTACATTCTCAGCATTGAGAGCCTTGTAAATCTCATTTCTCCCAACCCTTAAAAGATTGCTGTTGAGCCTGATGATGTAAAGATGCCTTGTTGTATCGGATTCCTTGATTTCTTGTTGGATTATAATTTCCGGAATTGCAGAAAATGCGGCATTATACCTCTCAACGATTTCCTTTCTCCGTTTGGAAAACATTGCAATCTTTCCCAATTGGCTGATTCCAAGTGCAGCCTGGATATCAGTCATCCTATAGTTATATCCCAAATCGAATTGTTCGTTGTATCCATTGAAAGGATGCTGCGTCAACTGGTTCTCGTCACGGGTGATCCCATGCGAACGAAACAGCTTGATTTTGTGATAGTACTCTTCATTATTGGTAAGAACCGCCCCACCCTCTCCACATGTTATTGTTTTCACGGGATGAAAACTGAACGTGGTGATATCCGCAAGCGACCCTACGGGTCTTCCTTTATACCGGGTACCTATAGAGTGTGCTGCGTCCTCGATGAAAATCAGGTTATTCCTGCTGCATATTTCTCGTATCTCATCAATTTGCACGGCTTGTCCAGTAAAGTCAACCGCAATAACGGCCTTTGTCTTGTCGGTTATCTTCTCTTCAATCTTCTTTGGATCAATATTCCATGTCTCAGGATAGATATCCGCAAAAACGGGAGTCCCTCCACAATATAAAATACAATTAGCTGTGGCGGCGAAGGTAATCGGGGTGGTAATTACTTCATCGCCCTCATGTATCCCTGCTGCATGACATGCTGCATGGAGTGCCGAGGTTCCGTTTGAGATTGCAACTGCAAATTTTGTATGCGTCAGCTCGCATAGGTTCCGTTCGAAAGATTCAACTGAAGGCCCCGTCGTCAAGTACGGTGAAAGCAACACCTTCCTGACTGCAGCCACATCATCTTCATCGATGCACTGCTTTCCATAAGGTATGAATTCCTTCCTGACTGGAACACCTCCAGCGATTGCCGGCAGTTGTGTTGATTCAGACATATTTGTTTCCTTCATTATCAGACAGACTCGGGAAGCACCTTCGGCAGGAGCTCTTTGAGATTCTCGACGGACAACCACTCGTCATTGTTTCCAGAGGAGTACTCAAATCCTTCCGATACCCTCTTACCACCTGGAATGACACGATCTTCACTCCACCATGTGTAATGGGGATAGATTATGTAATGCTTCTCATATTCAAACGTCTTCAGCGAGTCCTCGCGAGTCACCATAATCTCGTGGAGCTTCTCTCCTTCGCGTATTCCGGTTTCTTTCAACCCAATACCTTCCGACATCGCATTCGCTAAGTCGGTTACCTTGAACGAGGGTATCTTAGAAATGAACGTTTCTCCTCCCCTCGATTCCTCTAAAGCCTTGATGACTAGTTGGATACCTTCTTCCAGGCTAATCCAGAATCTCGTCATCCTGAAATCGGTTATCGGGAGTTCGCCAGCTCCTGAATCCAACAAAGTCTTAAAAAAGGGAATAACCGACCCCCTGCTGCCGGCAACATTGCCGTACCGTACGACGGAAAACCGCGTATTGCTCTGCCCCGAGTACGCATTGGCTGCAATGAACAGCTTGTCCGAGACAAGCTTGGTCCCCCCGTACAAGTTAATCGGATTTACCGCCTTGTCCGTCGACAAGGCAACAACCCTGGTTACGTCTGAGTCAAGGGCGGCATTCACAATGTTGGCAGCCCCATCGATGTTGGTACGGATGGCTTCGATCGGGTTGTACTCACAAGCCGGGACCTGTTTCAATGCCGCAGCGTGTACCACATAATCAACACCCTTAAAAGCTCTGGTAAGACGCTCTTTATCACGCACATCACCGATGAAAAACCTTAGCTTGTCAGTATGCTGCTTGAATTTATTGGCCATGATGAACTGCTTGTATTCATCCCGTGAATAAATCACAATTCTACTTGGATTGTAGTGTTTCAACACATACTCAGTAAAATGTGTTCCAAATGATCCAGTACCACCAGTAATTAAAATCGATTTGTTATTTAGCATCTTTAAACCTTTTATAAGAAATTTATTTGCACTATAAAAATTAGTATTACTAGAAAGATGGAAGCTATCATGAACAGCAAAGGCCACTTAATCTTAAACAATCGGTTTCCCATCACATAAGAAATCACAGATATCCATACATGAGAAATGATTGTAGCTATTGCAGCTCCATTGATACCATACAGGGGAATCAGCAAGAGATTCATCAAAATATTGATGACCGCACTAGATCCAGTGATAAGTGGAAGCAAATGTGTCTTCTTATAGAAGAATATTGGAGAAGAGAAAAAGAAATAGAAGCTTCCTGCATATACAGATAATAATAAATAGGGGAATATCGAACTCACATCCCTAAATTGCGAACCTGCAAAGATTGTAAGAAACGGACCACCAATAACAATACCTATACAAGTAGCAAGAGTGAGCATTACTAGCCAGAACTTGAAAGTTTTGACTATATGAGTCTCTCTTGATTCGCCCCCTGATTCCATCAACTCGTAGTAACTTGGTTGGTAGGCTTGGTTGAACGCTGTTACGAACATTTGCAGGACAGCAGCAACCGAGGCTCCCAATGTATAAATTCCCAGTTCCGACATCGGTAGATACCGCTCTAGCATCAGTCGGTCAATTGAGTTGTGAATAGTCCCCACCAGCAGATGGATCACGATAGGAAATCCGAATCCTACAGCATATTTGAGAGCTGTTTTCGAAAATCGAGGCTTGAATTGTCTCGCATAGAGATAATAGATGGGAATAAAGATGAAAAGTGATCCAAGCGCATTTCCGGCAATGCGCCCCAGAGCTCCCTGACTGAAATATACCACAAGCAAGATAGTGAAGCTTGTGGTAAGAAGGAACGTGAATATATGTATCAGCGTGGCACCTAGAAACTTCTGCTTCATCCTATAAGAGGAGGTCACGAACTTGTTCAAGACAGAAAGCAGCACTGTACCGAGCGTAATGCTCATAAACGGATGAAAAGGAATATTCTCACTTCCTATAGCCCACCCTCGTATAGAACCGTAGACAATGACTGGTACACAGAGAACTACGAACGCAAGTATCGTTGTTATGTTAATGGTGAACATGAATCTTCCGATTGCCAGTTCATCATCGCGATGTTCATAGTAGTAGCGAGTCTGAGCACCATAGAAACCAAAGCCCAACACCACCACCAAGAATCCACTGAAGACTTGCAGATAACCGACGATACCATAATCGGCCGGAGTGAGTACGCGGGTGTACAGGGGAATCAAGAAGAATCCCGATGCCTTAACCAGGACATCACCAAGAGAATACATGGAGGCACCCTTCAGGACCTTCTTTACGGAATAAGTTTCGGTGTGTCTCTTTTTCGTACTCATGTGTGGAACTCTTCTAGCACGGTTGCAATCGCTTGGAGGAACTTAGTTTCCGTATCTGAACAGAAATAGTCTTCAACCTGGTAATTCAAATCGTTGGGATCATAGGTAAACTCGATCTCTTCAGGTTTCTGTATCAGAGTGAAGTCTCCGCTATCGATGAGTGTCTGTACATATTCGGTTCCTGGGAAATCCACTATATAGGTTCTGCACTTGAAGATCATACCTTCAAACAAGGCGGTCGAGTTGACTCCCACCTGCCATTTGGACTGAGCCATGAGTTGGTACAGCGAGGGCTCATCTCCAGTTATGACATCGATCAATCCCTGTTCGGATGCTTGTAATAACGATTGGTACTCGGTTTTCCATCGCATGATTTCTCCGGGGTGCAATTTGTATATGACTCGAGTGTCAGCTGGGATGATCTTTGCTAATTCGACGGCGAAATCACTTAATCGATCTCCGATTGTCCCCTGCGATAGGAAAAGTATCTGGTTTTTTTTCTCCACTTTCTGATACTTCTTTGCAGCCGTATTCAGATACTGATAACCAATGGGAATGATTCTCTCTGGTGGTATCGGAAAATGAGCCATGTTCCCCCAGGCAGGACCGAAGGAGAAGAAGTAGTCGGCAAAGTTCTCCTTTCTACCTGAGCTGACATCATATCCGAGGTGGTATTTCGACAATACGCCATGTTGTAACTCAACCACAGGAATGTTCAGATCTTTTGCAGCTCTGACGAGAATCTCCTTGCTGTATCCTACGACTATTATGAGTATTTTGGGGTTTACTCTGCGCAAAATTTTCTTATATTGCCGACACCGAAAATCATATAATGCGGCATAGTGACGTGCTCGAGATACAATCTTGGAGCGTACTCCGAACGTATTGAATAGTTTCTCTTCGATTTCGCTAAAGTAGGCTATCAGTTCCGGAAACTGCTTTTTCCTCCTATGAAACGACATATAGAACGTCTGTCCTAAATGCATGTAATCGGGATAGAGCAGTGCCTTTGTCTTTGCAGGTTTCCTGTGTACCCCTAATATCTTGCTCTCGAATACAACGTAACTGTTAGGCTTGATCTGTTCGAGCAATGGATCTACATAGATATCCCAGTAGAATCCATCTTGTTCCAGTTTTCTTCTCGGGTGGCCCCAGAAGCAATATTCCCTATCCTGATAACGCTTCAACCCCAAGGAAACGCTTGGCTTGGTTCTGATATACTCTCTGCTGAGCCTAGATACGTGCTTAATTAACCCAGCTGAACTCTCTCGAGAACTCGAGAGCCGATCCTGAGCTTTTTTAGTCTGCTGCATCTCAGTAACGAGGGTTCTGAATACGCCAAACCGTAGCCCCTCCCAGACGTAGGCGTACGGATTGTCTATCAGCAGACTGTTCGTTTTCTCGAACTCGGTGAACTTGGTATAGAGATCTGTCATTCAGTATCGTCCCTAGGTGTTATGATTTTTGAGCCATTGTCATCATCTCGAAAACCGCTGAATTTTGCAAGAAGTCTATTCACTGCTTACCTTGAGTTGGTACGGAAAAGGCATCTAGCGCCGAATTCTTATTCAACCCCCTCTATTCCACTGCCCTGTATCTAACAACCTTACGAATCAAATCCTCCAGGAGGGGCTGATTAAATGGAAACCTGACGCATGCTCTCCAGCAGGGATCTCACTGAAGAGTTGCACTGTGCGATACCCTCGTCTATAGTCACTGTATTTTTCTTCATGTGACCACATCATCATTGATATGGCACACATGTAAGCAGAGCCATAATAAGAGGCGCTCTCTTTATCTTGGGTAAATATGGGTAACCCGGTAGTTGAGGTCAAACAAAAAATGTGTTCAAACTCATACAAACACAACTTCACAAAGATTGCGTATGTACAATCTCAAATTGAGAAGTTGTCGTACCATCTTGCCTCACTCAATAGCCGAAACATATTGCAGGAAGATAGTAGTAGCACCCGATTGTCATAAAAAAAGGGCTTGCTCTGGTAAAAACCGAGTGACCCCCTCTCTTCTCATTCCTTCTGCATCGACGCGGTATTGTAGTAAGAATTCCACAATATGTATTGAGAACCTGGAAGAATACTACTCACTGCACCGCCCCGCTACGACAGAACCAATCGTCATGAGCAAAGATACCATATTATTTTGACGCACACAACGAGAACAGTTTTATTGAATAGTTGTTACACTAGATAAGAGAGAGAGGTCCTCGTGACGAATCTGCATATTCCCATGCTTTCAGACGGATGGTGGATGATGAGACTACCGCGAAGGTCATAGCCGATCGTAAACCGATATGCATCGTAAAAGATGGCCTCAATGTGTTCGAAGTCTGTGGACATGTTCCTAGGTATATCGACATGCTTCGCACGATCCATGAAGAAGATAGGGATGAAGCGATGAAGATGAGAGAGTGGGCACGAGGCCAGGGTGAACCGGTCGGGATGTGAGTCCGAAGCAAATGATTTGATCACCTTGCATGAACTGCCACTACTCGGTCACCTTATACCGATGATACTCACAAGCTGTGACAATTACGTTTCGATCAGAACTCTTTCGTTCAATTTCCAGGTTTCTGCATGTGACGGGTTTACCGATTATCATGTCGCCCGGTGGTAAAAGATCGCAAAGATTCCTTCCAAAAACTCATGATACCTACAGGCTCCCTTGGCTAGAACCGCGAACGGGTCCTTCCGATGGAGAACACCACCCAAGTATTTCATGTGCTCAGAGGATTTCTTGCACCTCTCAATTGACAGCCTTCCTGTATACAGCCCCCTCTGAACACCCCTAGAATGCAGGTGAACGAGGAGGCTTCTGCTGCGAAATTCACGAAGATGTGCATCCTAGCACCCGAGAAGTAAGGTGAACGAGGAAATGTGGCATTCTACCCTGGTTGATTATAATTTTTAATAAGTTGCACCTGGGAACGCTCGAAACTTCCCAAGGTATCGTACGGCAAACGAGCGAACTCACGCCCGAGATGAAGAAATTATTCAATACATTGCAGATAGATAACCCGAAAAAGGTATTGCATGTGGATCCCTAGAGGGTACTGAAACCCCAAAGAAAGACCCCAGAAAAATAGGCATACAATGCGTTTTCTGCAAAACGGCAAATAATTCTATACAAGAACTACGTTTGCTTCAAATATCGTAGCTAGCAACTGTCGAACGCCAGAACGAGGAGGTTCGAAACACAAGAAACACAGAAATCCCCTCTAGAGGGGCCTATG
>CAZTUL010000093.1:0-1298 GCA_964616275.1 uncultured Spirochaetaceae bacterium
CTCAAACGTTAGCTTTCACTTTCGTTCGTGAATTGACTTGGAAGCCCTTGCACCTTTGTGAAACTCACGCTTCACAGTATACAATTGCTTGCATTACTTCTCTCTTTCCTTCGCTTATCAATGTCATAAATCAGGATGCTAAACCCCATTTCAGAGGCCGCAATTTTGGCTCGTGGCCAAGCACCTTTCGTTAGCGTGCTCGACTAAGGTACAGCAACAAAATCAAAGTGTCAATAGCAATTTCCACAATTTTCTGTTTTATACCACCCGGATAGCTCATCAACATATCAGGTTAACAATCTTTCCAGCTGAACCGAGGTGGATACTACCTGTTTTCGCAAATCTCGTCTAGGGGGTTTAATAAAAATTTTGAGATTTTATCTGGGCGACAAAAACTCAATCATCTGCTAATCTGAAGGAAGAAAATTTATATGAAAGAGGGTATGCAATGAATGTAGTATTTTTGGGACCTCCAGGAGCTGGAAAAGGGACAATTGCAGCAATAGCCAAAGAGAAGTTAGGTATTCCACACATCTCAACTGGAGATTTATTCAGAGCAGCTATAAAAAATGAGACGCCTCTAGGAAAACAAGTGAAGGCAATTCTTGCATCTGGTGAGCTGGTCCCAGACAGTGTAACAATTGAAATGGTGAAAGAACGATTTACACAAAAAGATACAGAAAGAGGATTTATTCTAGACGGGTTCCCGAGAACAATTGCACAGGCAGATGCTCTGGACTCTATAAAATCCATTGATCATGTAATCAACTTCAACCTTGATCGAGAAGTTATTGTAAAACGGCTCTCTGGTCGGAGGCTTTGCAAAAGCACAGGGAAAATCTATCATATTCTCTACAACCCTCCCCGAGTTGAAGGAATCGACGATGAAACTGGTGAACCTCTCATTCAGCGAGAAGATGATAAAGAAGAGGCTATACTGAATCGATTAGAGGTATATTGGCGTCAAACTGCCCCACTTGTTTCTTATTACCGAGAGAAAGGACTTCTGAGAGATATTGATGCAGAAGGGAGCCCGGAAGATATAATGCAGCGTTTATTGAGTGTTATCTAGCACCGACTGTAAAACGAACCCGGTAGGCAGTTCTTTTCATCAATGCTGCCTACCGGAATCTAAAGAAGTCTTTGCTTCATAGGCTAATGCAATAATCTTCCAAGAATTCCCATCCCCTCGCTCTGTTTCATAGGTAAGCTCTTCAAGCATACGAAATAATTCAGCATCGAAAAGATGCAACTCATACGCAGCATAGGCTAACTGATATGCCTCTTCATACTTTCCT
>CAZTUL010000093.1:1398-6700 GCA_964616275.1 uncultured Spirochaetaceae bacterium
GCTTTCAGCATCATACAGTAATGAATCAATCTGCTTGACCATGAGCGTTTCTGAAGAACTGCAAGAAGATACAATGACGATGAACCAGAGAAGCAAAATCCACAGCTGTCCCTTATAGTCGGTTCTGTATCTCATAACACCGTTTTTTCTATCTCCCTTACCTGGTCACGATAGAGGTCAATTATTGTCGATCCATAATCTGCCAGTAACTGAATCATGTTTCTGGGATTATCTGGAGCATCTGTTCCGTTCAGACGATCTCCAGCATCACCAAGCCCAGGTAAAATATAGGCTTTTTCATTCAAGACTGGATCCATCCAAAGCGTATACACTTCAGCACCTTCGATTGCTCGAACGACTCTCAGTGCACCTTTAAGTGCAGAAATAACGGTAATAAAACGGATAGATCGAGGTTTAACACCCAGAGATTCAATGTATTTCACAATTGTTACAAGTGAACCACCTGTAGCATTCATGGGATCAGCAAAGATAAGATCTTTACCTTCAAGCTGAGAAATATCAAAAAACGAACGATCAAGATTAAGCAGATAATCCATGTTCTTCTCAACCTTTGTATCATCCCGTTTTATACTGAAGAGTGCAAAAGGTGTAACAAAGCCATTTGAACTATATTCCTGAATTTCCTTACTGATAATCATGGAAGGCAGCAATGCTCCGCGAAGCATGACACACATAACCGAGTTTTCAATTAAATTATCAACATCGGGAATTTTGTGAACCGCATAATTTCTAAGTGGAAAAGTCACCGGAGTCTGAGTAATAATACTTCTCTTGTTCGGCAGTGCTTTATCGGCATACACATGAGCGAAAAGTAATTCGTATGCACGTTGCACATAGTAGAGGAATTCAGGCTGGCTTGTTTTTGGGTCGCGGAGTTTAGCAATCAATCGTGACGCTGAGCCATGCTGCACCTGTGGTGTCTCGAAAGAATATACATGAATTCCAGATTCTTTCGCTACAACCTCCTTCAAATACCTTCCTACACGCTCAAATACTGGAGTAATTGCTTTTTTTGCATCAGATATTTGAGATTGATTTCCCGATTCAATCTCTTTGAATAAATCCATTGCTTCAGCATAGAGCGAATGTGCTTTTTCTATGCTCTTTTTATCGGCATCTGTAAGATATCCGTCTAAATCCGTAGCGTGTAATACCACTTTATTCATGGGGGTGTGCCTCTCCTCAAACAACTGATGAATTGTATCTATTATACTTCGGGAATACAGTGTATCGCATGGAATCAGTTTGAGCAACGGCAGAGCACACAAAAAAAACCGTCCCTAAAAAGGAACGGCTACATCTCCAGGGGGAATTGAACCCCCGTTGCCGGGATGAAAACCCGGTGTCCTAACCACTAGACGATGGAGACAGGAAAAACGCATAGTCTTGTACCATGGTACAGAAAAATCGTCAAGTAGGTTTCACCTTTATCTTCGATTTTATCGGAAAATATTCCTATTCTATACCAAAAAAGGCTAAGAATGAAGAAACCTTGTTATCGATTTCTCCCTTCCTGAATCTGTGACACGAGAGTATAGGTAATTCTTACAGCCTCATCTATGCATGAGGCACAACTGAAAAGAGTGACCCCAGTATCCAGACCCTGTAATTCTCGACAGACAGCACTTCCTGCTGCATCTACAAACGCCTCGTATGCATCAGATACCCAACGATAGGTCTCTTTTTTTGAAGTCTCCTCCGGGTTCCCATTGCTGTGCACAAGTGAAATAATCATAATTCCACCGCTAAGTGCTCCACATGTACCATCATGAGTCCCCATCCCTCCACCAAAACCTTCAGAAATCTTATAGAGCATTTCCTGGGATAGCGAAACTTCATCGAAAAAGGAACAGGCTGCCGCTTGAGCACAGTTATACCCCTGCTCTCGCAGCTTTCTTGCATAATCAACATAAAAGGCTTGTGAATGCTTCATGACGTGTGTCCTTATAAAAAAAGGTGTCAGAGTGATTATGTTTACCCTGACACCTTGTGAGCCACACTGGATTCGAACCAGTGACCCACGCCTTAAAAGGGCGTTGCTCTACCAGCTGAGCTAGTGGCCCAAGACGAACGAGTTGGATATTATCAAGATGTGCTTAAAGTGTCAACACAACTTAATAACTCCTCCAATAGAAATCATACAGACCGAATTTTCTTAAATCCAAGGCCACATCTATGAGTTTTTCATCGATGCTATCGTTATCGGTGAGATCAGCAAGTGTTCTAGCAAGTGAAAAAACCGACAGCTCTCCCCGTACACTCAATCGATTTTGAGCATGCTTTTGAATTGATTCAAGTATGCTTCTATCTATAAATTGTTCTCTTTGGGAAACCACATGGAGGATATCTGCGTTCTGTCTTATTATCCCATGAGTATGTGCATACCGATTCAATTGTCGCTGCAAAGCCGCTTCCATGGAGAATTTCATTCGTGCAATCGGTAACTCAGCAGAGGGATCCACAGGAAAACGAATATCAAACCTATCAAGTAATCCAGGACTTAATGCTCGCCAGTATCGAAGAAGAGAATTTTGGGAACAGGAACATCTACCGTCAATTATTCCTAACTCACCACAGGGACATGCCTGCATTGTGGCAATCATTTGAAACGAAGCGGGAAACTCTGAAATCTTTCGGTCAGCTCTCACCCACACTTTTCGCTTATCATATACTTCTCGAAGCTGTTCCAGAACACCTTTTGTCAGATGAGAAATTTCATCAATGATCATGACACCACCATGACTCTTGGCAGCTTCTACAGGAAATGATTCACGAGAACACGTCTGAGGAATCAAGATTCTTGGTCTTTCGCACAAAACAGGGTCGCCGCCAATTCCAATTACTGATTGGATTCTACTAATCTCTCCAATCTGCTTGTCATCAAGTGGCGGCAGTATAGAGGGGAATGCCGTTGCACAAAGGGTTTTTCCAACTCCAGGGGGACCGAATAGAAGCACATGATGCCCTCCTGCTGCAGCAACCATAAGTGCTTTCCGTACACCCTGAAGTCCGAAAATGTGAGAAAACGAAGGTTGATTATTGGACTGAGGTCGCATTGGATGTTCAATGAATTTCAGGCGGTCATGAAATCTTTCAATAAACTTATCGACATATTCAACAGCTTCGGGTAACGATGAAACCAGAGAAATATCATCAGAAAGAAACATATCGCTCTGATGCGGAACAATCGAGCAGAGACACCCATGATTCCGGGCAGTTTCAATGGCTCCTTGTGCGTTTTGTACTTGTATTACCGATCCGTCTAAAGCCAGTTCACCTATCACCATAATCGGTAGATGATGAATCGGTACCGTTAAGCCTTCGGCCACCCGTTGTGCGAAGATAATTACGAGGGCCATTGCTAAATCTATTTGTGAACCCGCTTTCTGAATTCCTGCTGGTGCAAGATTAATCAGTACTCTTTTTCGTGGTATAGGGTATCCGGTCTTTCGTAAAGCACTGCGTACTCGTTCTCGTGACTCCCGAATGGCACTATCGGGCAATCCCACAACATCAAACCCAGGGAACCCTTTTCTTAAATCAGCTTCAACAGTAATGAAATCACCGTTGAATCCTCTACTCACAAAACTATGTAATCGCATAATTGCCCTCCGTATCTAAACAACGGAGAGGTTATGTAATCTACTTCAGATTATTTTGAGTGTGCAAGAAGGATATCCATTTCCTGTCGAACGAGACTGTCACACCGCTCATTGAGTTCTATTCCGGCATGACCTTTAACCCAATGCCATTCCACTGGAAGTTTTTCTGCAAGAGCATCAAGAGCAATCCAATACATTTTATTTTTAACCGGGGATTTAGAAGCTGTCTTCCAACCGTTTCTTTTCCAATTGTGAATCCATTCAGTGATTCCCTGTTTTACGTACTGGCTGTCGGTATATACCTGTATGAGATCCCATGAAGAATTTGTGGTGAGTATATATTGTAAGGCTTCGATTACAGCAGTAAGTTCCATACGGTTATTGGTAGTTTGGGGATCTCCCCCGCTACGTGCTGCAATTTCCTGGTCATCTGAAACAACCACAAAAGCCCATCCCCCCGGGCCAGGATTCCCTGAACAGCCACCGTCTGTATATACCGTTAATGTATTTTTCATGAGCCAATCCTAGAGGATTGGGTGGTTGAAGGTCAAGAAACTTCTCCCATATGAGCACCAGCTTTCGTTAAAAGTGAAATGATTTCTTCTGAACAATAGTTGAACCGTGCAATATCGAGCGGTAGCAATCCATCTCCGTCAGGCTCATTCACATTACACCCAGATTGTATGAGAGCTTGAACAACTTCAGTATTATCATCCAAATGACAGCCTAGTGCGTAATGCAATGCTGTCTCACCTGTAACAGATTTTGCCTGTATATCTTTTGTGTATTTGAGCAATAACAAAGCAACTTCATTATTGTCTGCAGCACATGCATGCATGAGAGGAGTCATACCATGACAATCGGTACTCTGCGGGTCAACCCC
Organism: uncultured Spirochaetaceae bacterium; assembly: GCA_964616275.1. Lineage (GTDB taxonomy): Bacteria > Spirochaetota > Spirochaetia > Sphaerochaetales > Sphaerochaetaceae > CAYZJV01. The sequence continues at coordinate 5,905 of CAZTUL010000093.1, forward strand.
GCCATCGAGGAGAACTTGAACTAATTCAGCATTATCCATCGCATGGATAATAACGGGATACCCTTCATCATCTACAGCATTGGGATCCACACCAAGCTCTAGAAGTACTGCTACCATTGAAACTGGATCAGGATTTTCATAAATTGCAACTACAATTGCATTCTGATCAACCGATTGCTCATCTCTGAGCCACATTTCATCCACATCGACATCATCAGCATCGTCCCTATCGGCCAGATAAAGATCCATCGGCATGGTCGTATTGCTCTCTGCTCCCTCCGAATGAAAGAACCGAATAAGTGTATCATCTGATTGTGCAGCTGCAGAGAGCAGGAAAAAAAGATTTTTATCGGCCTGTGTTACATGAGAAACACAATGGTACAACTCGCGTGCCACTTCAGGATTTGAGTTATTGATGATTGCCTGGCAAACGCTATCGATAGTAACATCGGACCCCGCCTTTAGAAGCGTACGCAGAACCGATAGATGGGGGTTATGTAAAATTGCATACACCAAGGGAGAATGGCCTTCATCATCAACCTCATTAATATCGCGAATTTGAACAAGCATTGATTCAATATCAACTCCCGATTTACATGAAATTACTTGTTCGCATAGATGTAAAAACACTTCAGAATTATCCATAGCTCAAACTCCTCAACCTCCATTGTACCACTAACTTTCCAGAGTCGCCACAGTGGATTTCTTCCTATGTGGTTGTTCTGTGATTACAATACCCTATAACTGTTCAGTGAAAACAATACCTTTTCACACAAGAGAGCGTTAGGCTTGAGGG
>CAZTUL010000094.1:0-5896 GCA_964616275.1 uncultured Spirochaetaceae bacterium
GCATAATGCATGTGGCTTCTCATGACTTATTCAACATGAAATTGCGAACATGTCTGGACACAGGCCCGTTCTTCAATTGAACAATATGCAGTGTAGAATAAGTTTCACTCAAGCAGCGTGAAGTACTAGCTGGGAAAACCCAGCTAGTATGATTCTTTTGCTAACAAAATAGTTGCCCAAGGAAGGAATGCTCTATCCTTGGGTATTCTTTGATTTAATAATAGATGGTGTTTTGTTCCTCTGGATAACCGAAGGCCATGTTCCAGAAGGTATTCTTTGTTCTCAAGTATTCATGGAGACCGATTATCCCATATTCTCTACCTAAACCACTATTTTTATTCCCACCAAATGGTGCATTCATTCTCGCCATATTTGGCGTATTTACAAAAACTGTACCGGCATTCAATTTTTTTGAGGCATAGTGAATAGTCCGATAATTTTCAGTAAATATTCCTGCGCCTAGACCAAATTTTGAATCGTTAGCAAGTCTGATAGCTTCATCAATTTGCGAGTATCTTACCACTACAAGGACTGGACCAAAGATTTCTTCACGATAACACTTCATATCTGTTTGCACATTAACGAGTATGGTCGGCTTATAGAAAGCCCCTTTATCTGCGAATCCACCGGTAAAACGTTCTCCACCACAAAGTACCTGGGCTCCGGATTGTACCGCATCCTGAATTGTCGCATCAAATTTATCCAACTGTTCTTTATTAATCACAGCGCCAAGTTTTGTATTTGGATCCAGAATGTCTCCCGGTTTCCATTTACTGACTTCAGTAACGAGATCAGAAAGAAATGAATCGTAAATAGATTCATGCAGGAGCAGTCGTGTTTGTGCACAACATACCTGTCCACTGTTACTCAGTAATCCTTCGGCTATTTTCTCTAACGTTGCATTATAGTTGCAATCGGGCTCAACAATAACGGGCCCTTTACCGCCAAGTTCCAGGATGTTCTTTTTCATGCGCTCAGATTGTGCAGATAATTCCAGCAACCTTCTACCGATACGTTCAGAACCAGTGAGAGCCACAATGTCCACTTCACGGTGTGATGCCAAGGCTTCACCTGCTGTACTACCAGGGCCAGAAAGAATGTTGACAACTCCTGGTGGGAATCCAGCCTCAAGAACAACCTCACCAAGCATAGCTGTGGTGAGAGGAGTGAGAGATGAGGCTTTACATACGACGGTATTTCCTGCAGCCAGAGCGGGAGCCAGACTACGGGTTAATAGATGTAATGGATAGTTATAGGGGCTGAGAATTCCAACAACGCCATACGGCTCATAGACTAAGTAATCATGAAAATAGGGTTCCTGCGGGATGTGAATATATTCTCCCTTTATCTCCCTGGCAAGATTCGCAAAATATCGCAACGCATAAATTGAGAATGGCATATCCGCAGAAGTGACTTCACTAATTGGTTTTCCTACGTCTAAGGCTTCTGCTTTACAGAATTCATCCCAGCGATTTTCAATGATATCTGCAGCTCTTAACATGATCTTTGCTCGTTCATTATTTTCTAATTCAGACCACGATCCATTCTCAAATGCTGCTCTTGCCGCAAGACATGCCTTATCAACATCCGATATACCTGCATTTTCGAACGTTGCCAGTTCCTCTCCGGTTGCAGGGCAGTATGTAGAGAATTTTTCACCACTATCAGCAGAAACCCATTCATTGTTAATCAATAATTTATAATGCTTCATATTTTCCTCCTAAAAGACCAAGTCGTCAGTCATTTCAGAATATTTTTTAAATTGTAATAAGTTATGGTAACCCATTAGAAAATAACATTCTTCAAGCAACAGGTATTACACACATAATAAGTGTCGAATTCAATTGTTGTATCGCTAACCAAAAAGAACTTGCAGACTTTCATATGCTAGTATGCGTACACGGTAATGTCAAGTAAATGTTTAAACATCAATTAATTAATTTTATCATCAACATATTGAAAACAAAAAATACTAGAACAAAATAAGATATAAAATTTATAAAATATTAATATTAAACATAATACATAAAAATTTTAATGTATAAAAGGTATTTTTTTGTTGTTATGAGCATCTATAAAAATTAATTGACAACTCAGTTATGGTGTGCTTTACTTGAGTAAAGAAAATGTTTACGTAATAGTTTAACTCTAATATTCTTGCTTGCAGACATTATGATTGAAAAAGGAGGATAGAGATTGTAATGGAAAGGAGAGGTTATCAGTAGATGTAGTGCGTACGCAAATCATCGAATTGACACTACATGCTACTCGATAGAGAAATCAGGGAATTTAATTCGATAGGAAGGTAAAAATGAAAAGGAAAAAACTTTCGACTCTATTACTGGTTCTGGTTGCACTGGTAATGGTAGTCAGTCCATTAATTGCCGGGGGTGGAAAAGAAGCTACTCCATCAATGAGTTCAGAAGCAAATAAGGAGCTGTACCAGGATGTAAGCTATCCTTGGATTGGCGCAGTACTTGAACTCCCATATTTTATTCCTCACCAGAGGGGTCTCAAATATGCGGAGTTATATTATGGTGCGGACACCTCGGTGTTAGGCCCCAGCAGTTATGATATGGCTGCTCAGGAAATGGCAATTACTCAGCAAATATCGCAAAAGCCTACTGCAATGTTTATTTCAGCTTTTGAAGACACTCTGGCGCCTTCGATAAATGAAGCTGTTGATGCAGGAATCCCTGTGTTCACGATCGATATGGATACTACAGTGAGTAAGCGGCAGACGTTCATCGGTGGAAGTACTATCGCTTATGGGCGTACCTCTGCAAGAACTCTTGCCGAAGGTCTCAATGGTCGTGGGGAAGTCCTGCTGATCTATAAAATGGGGCAGAATAGTCAAGAACAACGAGCTGCAGGTTTCCGGATGGAAATGGAAGAAAACTATCCTGGGATAACCATTGTTCAGGAAGTAAATTCTGAAACCGACACATCGAAAGATGCTGATATGTTGAAAGCTGCCTTGCAGGCAAATCCTAACGTTACCGGAATCGGTTGTATGGTAGCTTCTGGGGCTGTAGGAGCCGCTACCGCCGTTCGAGAACTCGGACGATCCGGTGAAGTGCTTATCATAGGAGACGATAAAGATAATGCCACGCTCAAACTTGTTGAAAGTGGTGAATTGTATGCAACTATTGCAATCAATACTATTAGTGAGAACTGGTATGCTGCGATGTTGGTTGATGGACTTATTAAAGAAAATGTAAGCATTTCAACTGATGATGAAGCCGCAGGAGTTACTCCCTTGCCATCATTTGTTGATATCGGAACCTTTCCTATCTACAAAGATACGGCAAAGTATTTTTATCTCCCCGATAATCCGTTTGATATGAGTAATTTTAAAGTCACTCCGAAGGAAAATGATGAAACGTATTATCTCATCGGAGCTGTACTTGAACTTCCGTATTTCATCGATCACCGGATCGGATTTGAAGCTGCAGGAGAAGAACTTGGTGTTACTACGCGGTTTATCGGTCCCTCGAATTACGATATGCAGTCACAGATGAATATGATTGAGCAGGCAATTACTCAAAAACCTGCTGGACTATTAGTAATGGCTTTCGAAGATACTTTGGCACCTGCAATTGATAAGGCTGTAGAAGCAGGGATTCCTGTTGTTGCTATTGACATGGACTCTTCTGTAAGTAAGAGACAAACCTTCATTGGTGGCGATACTGTCGAGTATGGAAGAATTTCTGCAAGAACGGTTGCTGAGTCCATCGGGAATAGGGGTGAAGTTCTCCTGATTTATAAGATGGGACAAAATAGCCAGGAACAGCGAGCTTTAGGATTCAGAATGGAAATTGAAGAAAATTATCCAGGAATCACTATTGTTCAAGAAGTTGCTTCTGAGACAGATACCTCCCGGGATGCAGATGCGCTTAAAGCAGCTCTGCAGGCGAATCCTGATGTAGATGCAATCGGTAGTCTTGTGGCTTCCGGTGGTGTCGGAGCCGCTACTGCAGTCAGAGAACTCGGAATGCAGGGGAAGGTGAAAATAATTGGTGACGGGAAAGATAATGCAACATTGAAACTCGTTGAGGATGGAGAATTGGAATCTACAATCACCATCAAAACAGTCTTAGAGCCTTATATCGGCTTGAAATTGCTCTACTTGTACAACCATACAACAGTTGCAGCTTCAACAAACGACGAAGCTGCCGGTGTTACGATTCTTCCTCCTTTCATTGATGTTGGAACCTTCGTAATTAATCAGGATAGCGCAAAATATTTCTATCAAGAATAGGGTGAATAACGCAGGAAGAGAATCCAATGTATTTGGGTTCTCTTTCCTGCCTGAATGAGTTCATCCTGATGAATCACCTGCCGTAAAAATACTTTTTGTGCAGAGAATGCAGGTGAAAGGAGGTTTCAATTGGATATTCCGATTATTGAAACAAACGGTATTAATAAATCATATTATGGAAATAGGGTGTTGAAAGATATCAACTTCGACCTACGTAAGGGTGAGGTGTTAGGTCTTGTTGGAGAAAATGGTGCTGGGAAAAGCACGCTGATAAAGATATTGTCTGGTGTCGTTAGAGCTGATTCAGGAAACATCTCGATCGAAGGAATTCAGAAAGAAACCTACGATATGAAAGTTGCTGGTGAATCTGGGATATCTGTAGTATTTCAAGAACTTAGTTTAGCAAATAATTTAACCGTAGCTGACAATATCTTTATCGGAAATTTCCCCCAGAATAAGTTAGGATCAATTGACAAGAAAAAAGTACATAGACAAACCACTGCATTACTTAAACAGTTTAATGTTGATATTCAGAGTAATGAACTTGTGGGTGATTTATCCATTGGAAAGCGACAAATTGTAGAAATCTTAAAAGCTGTATCTAAAAACCCAAAAGTGCTTATTCTTGATGAACCGACTTCATCTCTCGAAAAAAATGAAATAGAAATACTCTTCTCTTTTATTCAATCCCTACGTACATCAGGCTACTCAATTATATACATCACACATTTTCTGGAAGAGGTGTTCACCATTGTTGATAGAGTCTTTGTCTTACGTGATGGGAATTCAATAGGCGTCTTCAATCCAGATGAAATAAATGAGAAAAAACTTATTGAGCTTATGATCAATCAAAGTGCTGATCAATATATGACCTACGAAACTAGAATCAAACGTGATTTACAGAATTTTATTTCTATTGAAAACCTTTCTAAACATGGATCATTTTCCGATTTCAATCTGCATATTAAAAAGGGTGAAATAGTTGGATTGGCTGGTGTAGTGGGTTGTGGAAAAGACGCTGTGTGTAAAGCGTTGGCAGGTGTCATGAGTACCAATTCAGGAACAATTCGAATAAACGAAAAGGCAGTCTCTGTTCGTAATCCTGTAGAAGCCCTGCAGAACGGAATTATTTTACTTCCAGAAAATCGTAAAACAGAAGGGCTTTTCCTTGATCAGGACGTTAAAAATAATATCTACGCAAGTGCAATTAAAAGGGTTTCAGTTAATGGATGGATCAAAGAAAAGAAAGTGCGAGCACTTTCTGAAGAATATCGAAAAAAGATGCATATTAAATTGCACTCTCTAGGGCAGGAAGTACGATATCTTTCAGGAGGGAATCAGCAAAAAATATTGTTAGCCAAATGCATTGCTGCAGATCCCAGATTATTGATTGCTTTAGATCCTACTCGGGGAATTGACGTAAAAGCAAAGAAAGACATTCACACGATATTTTCTGATCTTGCACAAAAGGGATACTCGATTCTGATGATCTCTTCTGAACTGGAAGAGCTCTTAAATGTTTGTGACAGAGTAATAAGCATGGTTGATGGAAGAATAACTGCTGAATTTGATAGAGAAGATTTTAGACTACAAGACGTATTGCTATCAATTCATAAAGCATAGGTAATAAGGAGT
>CAZTUL010000095.1:0-5520 GCA_964616275.1 uncultured Spirochaetaceae bacterium
AATTCTATCAAAAAGAAGAGCAAGTTGCTGCTCTTGGAATATATATTGACCAATGCTTCCAAAAGCCCAGAGGGCAAGCATACCACAGAGACACGCAAATGATTTTTGCACTGCAGTGTTCTTTCCAATCAGCAACGTAAGAATTCCAAGATACACATAGGTAACACATGCAATACAGGGAATAATGCTGTAGGTAAACATGTTTCACCTACATCTTACCACTATTTGATAAAAAGCGTTACATAAAAAATTCCCAGAAAATGAGTTAGATATTTTAATGGGCAGCAATGTGTCGAATCTGTATTGCTTCGCTGCCAGCTGCAAGCATCCCCAATACATCAATAAGGGGGGTAGGGACATTAATTTCTCTACCCAATTCAGATGCTCGAATACAAAACCAATCATTCTCTGTAGGTCTTCCTGCCTCAATATCTTGGAGCATGGAAGTTTTTCCTTCATACTCAAGAGAAGCAAAGATTTTTTGATATTTCTCAATATACGACTCATCAAGACCCTCAATACCGAAGGCCTGCGAGAGTGCGATGACCTCCCGTTGAGCCTGAATAATAAGCTCCTTTATTGGAGTTATTTGGGCACAATCACCATAAGATCCTCTAGTGATTGCACTTATGGTGTTGATGCTTACATTCACCATAAATTTTGCCCATAGCTCTCGTTCAATATTATCAGGAACCTGAAACGATATATGAGCTTGAGAAAATAGAGTCATGAGGGCTAGGATTCGTGGTGTTTTTTCATTATTTTTTTCACCAAAATAGATAATACCCTCTGTTGAAAAGTCGATATGTGTATTATTTCGCGTGGAGTCGAGTGCAGTAGTAAAACCATACAGAATTTGAGAAGCATCAAAAGCATTCCCGAGAATTCTTTCACTATCAATACCATTAAGAAGCGACAGAATCGTGGTTTTCGGACCGACATGAGTCTGAATATCATCAATTGCCTGTGCCAAGTGATGGTTTTTGGTTGCAACAATAAGTAAATCAGCAGGTACTATCTCTGTCTGTGGCGTTACCAGGTTAAAGTCAATTCGATTCCCATTAAGAAAAATTCCTTCCTGAGTGTACCGTTCAAAACGTTCTTGATTAACAATTACGCGAACACGATCATATCCTAGGTGTTCGCTCAGTCTCCATGCATAAATTGCCCCTACAGCACCAATACCGATAATTGAAACCGTGTTAATCATAATACACATCCTTCAAATTGTTACTGTGCAGGTTTACACAGTTGAATGATAAGTTGAGTAAGTTGTTCCAGAGCCTCGAGCGAAATGGACTCGGTTGTTGCATGTGCTCCAGAATATCCTATCCCCAAAGTAATTACTGGGAGTCCTTTGTTTCGCATGATGTTCGCGTCACTACCTCCACCGGTATGTGCACACTGGAATGGTAAACCAATCGTCTTACAGGATTCTTCAAACAGTTTGAGTTCTGGAGCATGTTCTTTAACAGAATACCCTGGATATAATTCGATGGGGGAGAACTCATATGATCCTCCTATGGCTCCTACTGCCTTAATGCAACAGAACTCGAGATGAGCTAGGTGACGATTCACTCGTTCTGTTGTCGATGAACGAACCTCGAGGTTTATTTCACACCGATCACATACAATATTCGTTACATCACCGCCATGAATAGTTCCTACATTTGCTGTTGTTTCTTCATCAATTCTGAGGAGTTTCATCTCATTTATTGCACGGGCAGCGAGCGAAATTGCACTAATTCCTGTTTCGGGAGTAAATCCAGCATGTGCCGCTTTCCCATGAAAGATGATTTTTGCATCACTTTTACTTGGAGCACTGACAATTGCTGTGCCGACTGCACCACTGGCATCAAATACGTACCCTCTCCCGATTGTCCCAAGCTTACTCAGATCAAAGGCTTTTACCCCTTCGAGTCCGACTTCTTCGGCAACCGTGAAGAGTAATACTATAGGAGCGTGTGGAATCTGTTTACTGATAAGCTCCTCAAGAGCAACAAGTATTGCTGCAATTCCTGCCTTGTCATCCGCTCCGAGTGCAGTTGTACCATCACTTTTCACTACACCATCGACAATCTGAGGAGTAACATTAACGGCATTTGGAACCGTATCCATATGACAATTCAACAATACTCGTGGATCTTTTTCTTTTCCAGGAGAGGCAGATAGTTCTCCGTAGATATTTCCAAAGGAATCAGAATTCATCTGAATACCTAAGTTTTTCAAACGCATCTCCAAATGGCTGCGAAACTGTTCTTCATGACCAGAAGGTGAGTTGATTGCAATCAATTCTAACATAACCGTTGCAACTCTTTGATCAAAGGTGTTGGGCATAAGATCCTCCTCGGATGTGAGGCTTTAAGCATAACACATCAGCTAAGTTTGTTCCAAGTCTCTAGACTTATCATGACGCCTCGCTTATGGTAGAGATAAGTCAGCATCAGGATGGTATCCATGTGAAAACATTTACTAAAGATGAGTTATGCGTATTGAATACCTGTATCCGCATTTTGCGGAAAGAGGACTCTCCCTTTACTACCATTGTTGAATCAAGAGTCGCTGACCTTGAACAATTGGCAGCAATAGTAGATAGAGCCCCATCACCAACAATTGATCTTTTTCATGAGAGTTCGGAACGATCAATTACTACACTCGCTGAGAAACTCTGTTCACAGGGTTTGGATCATATTATTAATCTACCTTCAAAAGCAGTTCTAGGACATGGCTTCACCGTTGCAAAACTGCATGTGTTCGGGCTTTTAGCAAAGCTATCGAGATCAGAAAATAGCCTTATCTCCTTACGTGAGGATATCGATAAGGAATACAACGATCTCTTGTTTACGCTCATGGCCGAGGACCTCTATACATCACTTGTTTCAAAACAAGACAGCCATTCACCGTGGGTTCAAGAGGCGGCACATGAGCTCATAAGGATGTGGGATCATAGAACGAGTGGGTATCTTGAAACATTTGCATTAGCTATTCGTGAATTATGGCATGTTCGTCACGCAATAGTACCTGTACTTGGCACACTTCTTGGAACGATGGAAATTATGCGGCTTAATGCAATGCTCCCTCCAGTATGGTTGGATTTTATGAGTTCTGCATCAGATTCGGATGCAATGGTGTATGCATTGGAGGAGTTTATTTTTGATTTGCGTTTTGAAGAGTTGACGCTATTACGAGAGCGTATGCTAGCTGAACATATTACTATTATTGATAGAAATGCGGCCTGGCTGCTGCTAGGTAAGCATGAGGCAAATGCAGTTGAAGTTAACCCCGCTCTCGCTTTGTATAAAAGCTTTATGGATCGACAGCAGATGGCAAAGAAGCGAGTAATCAGAGGAGATGTAGGCCCAAAGCGTTCTCTTGAGGAGTATTTTGTCATATACCTCATTTCGAGCGATCATCATTCACCAAAAACAATAGTATATAACAATTAATAGACCTTTCCCTCTTGGCAGAAATCATGACTCCTAGTACACTTCTTTGGAAATCAGAGACAAATGAAAAGGAGTATCTGCTTATGCATGAGAGAGACGGGATTTATATGCCAGCTGACAAACCACCATTAATCAGGTGGATACCGCTGAGCATACAGCATGTATTTGCGATGTTCGGGGCTACTGTCCTCGTACCCATCCTAACTGGTTTGAGTGTTACTTCCGCCCTCTTCACTGCAGGGACAGGAACACTCTTATACATTCTTATCACAGGAGCAAAGGTTCCGGCTTTTCTCGGTTCCTCTTTTGCTTTTATACCAGCTTTAATTGGTATTTCCGCAAGTTACGGAGTTTCATACGCAATGGGTGGTGCCGTTGCCGCTGGGATTTTTTATGTGATAATTGCCTCTATTATTCGTGCATCTGGCCTTGACTGGGTAAAAAGAGCATTACCTCCGGTGGTAATCGGTTCGGTTATTATTGTTATAGGATTAAATTTAGCTCCGACCGCAATGAGCATGGCAATGAACGACGCAGCGGGGAATTATAGTCTTGTTTATCTCTCCATAGCAGTGGTTACACTCGCTGTCACGGTAATCGCAAATATTTTTCTCAAAGGATTCTTCAGTATTATTCCAATCTTGATTGGATTGATTTCCGGCTATTTGTTCACTTTGATTTTGGGAACAATTGTGCCCGCCTACGCATTGATTGATTTTAGCGGAGTACAGTCTGCCGCATGGTTTGGGTTGCCCCTGTTTCAGGTGCCTAAATTTAACCTGGTTGCAGTGATTACGTTCATTGTAGTTTCTCTCGCAACAATGGCCGAACACTTGGGAGACACCATTACGTTAGGTAACGTTGTCGGGAAAGATTTTACACAGAACCCAGGTCTGCATAGAACACTTGCTGGAGATGGTATCGCGACAGCATGGGCAGCATTCTGGGGAGGACCTCCAAACACAACGTATGGTGAGAATATTGGTGTTATGGCGATTACCCGGGTATATAGTGTATGGGTAATTGGTGGTGCAGCAATAGTTGCAACATTCCTTTCATTCTTCCCAAAATTTGGTGCATTGATTCAAACTATTCCCTCCCCTGTAATCGGAGGAATTTCTATGCTTCTGTTTGGAATTATTGCATCGAGTGGATTAAGGAATCTTGTAGAGAGTGGGGTCGATTATAAGGACAAGCGGAATCTCACCATCTCTTCAGTTATACTTGTTATCGGTATTGGCGGTGGTTTAGTTGCATTCCCGCTTGGTGGAGGTCTTGAGTTCCAGATGGGCGGAGTCGCACTTGCAACGCTTGTGGGAATTATTCTAAATTTGGTTATTCCCAGAACCTTACCATAAAAGAGTATGCATGGCAGACTATTCATATAGATTACTTGATTCAGATGAGGTGTTACATACACAAATGAAGCAATGGCATGAACGAGGAGTTCATGCTGTTGCTTTGGATTTTGAAGGTGAATTTAATTTACATATCTATGGAGAACACCTCTGTCTTATTCAGATATTCGATGGTGTCTCTTATTTCTTAGTTGATCCTTTTTTAGTCTCTCCGGATGGCTTGAAAGCATTATTAGAAGATGAAAATCTTGAGAAGGTAATGTTTGATTGTGCCAGTGATGCCGCTCTTGTGAGAAAACAATACGGTATTACGCTCAAGGCAGTGTACGATCTACGAATAGCTGCGAAACTACTTGGGTTTGAGGGAAATCTTACCAAACTTATTGAACGATGTCTTAGCATACCTGCATCTACGGGAAAAAAGGGGAACCAGACGGCGAACTGGCTTAAACGACCCCTCAGAAAAAATCTGATTGATTATGCACTAAGTGATGTGGAACACCTGTTTGCTGTTCGTTCAGTACTGGAGAAAGAACTTCTTCAGGCAGACCTCGTGGGAAAGAATAGTGAATTACAGAAAACAGCAGCACTGCCAAAAGGCCCCGATAAACCGGGATGGGAGAAGTTGCCGGGGTTCAAGTACCTCTCAAAGGAACAGAAAGTCTACCTGAAATGGTTCTTCGAAGCTCGTGATATGTTGGCTGAGAAACTGAACA
>CAZTUL010000096.1:0-2543 GCA_964616275.1 uncultured Spirochaetaceae bacterium
ACTGGGAAGATCTACCGATATGCCAAGCACCTTAACAGTTGGATCTCGACCCTCTATAGTGGCCATGGCAGTAAGTAGCAACCCATCTTCCAACTGATACGTCGACATGGCGATGGCAAGCATCTCTTTATCGACAGCTTTAAAAATACTGAATACACGCATGGTCTCAAGGTTTTTCACCTCAAGGAAAATCTCGGAATTATTTGTCTGGTATGAGTGGCTGTACCGATTGCTTCCAAAACTTGAATCACGCTGGAACACATAGTACTCAGCGGTCTGAGGCACAGTCGAAGAGACCGGATCAGGAATTGACCTGCGCCCTTTTTCCGACTCAATATACCACGACTTCTCAATGAGTTCCTTTGGTTTATTACCTGCCCGGTGACTTATGTAGGTAATCCCCTCCTGGGTAGAGATGGATCGCATTGTATTAAAGATTTCAACCTGCCGTTGTGACTCACTCATGTTTTTCATATGCTCTGGGTATGGCACATATAAAAGCGAAACCACCGTGAAACTCTCCGGCTTTCGGAGTGTACTGTGCACATAGGTGGCCGCTATAGTATCTCGAGGAACCAATTGAGTTACATCGTCAGAAAAGGAGGCTCCTTTTACTAAGTCTCCGTTACGAAGCTGAGTAATCTGATCGGCAGTCAGCGTAGGAACGGCCTCTTCAATCGTGGCTGCAAACAAAAATGACGGTAGTAAAAGCAGTACCCACACGATGAGTACAAAGTGTATCACACGGTTAATCACAGGAATCTCCTCATATATTCGGTCAATAGGCGTTCTTATTAATGAATCCTTTCACAAAGGTAAGAATAAATATCTTAATATCCAACAAGAAACTCCAATCTTTTATATAGGCCAAATCATATTCAATCCGCCCCTCAAGGGAGGTGTCTCCCCTATAGCCGTTCACCTGTGCCCACCCGGTAATCCCTGCTTTTACTTTATGCCGCAGCTGGTAACCGGGAATTTCCTTGGCAAACTTCTTCACCAATTCCGGTCGCTCGGGACGTGGGCCGATTAAACTCATATCTCCCTTGAGTACATTGAACAACTGGGGCAGTTCATCCAGACTGGTTCTTCGAATAAACTTCCCGAACGGAGTAATTCGGGGATCGTCCTTAGTGGTCCACTTGCCATCCTCTTCATCAGGTGGCCGGTCAGCCATAGAACGGAACTTGAGCATGGTGAACACGCGACCATTCTCAGTAACTCGTTTCTGTTTATAGAGCACCGCGCCGGGACTGGTAACCTTCACCAAGATGGCAAGAACAAGCAGTAGAGGACTGATAATTATAGTACCTATGAGTGTTAACACAAACTCAAATGTCCGCTTTCCGAATCGCTGGAAAAAGGAGATAGAGACATCGTTCAGCTGCATAACGGGAATTGAGTGGAAATCAAAGATTCTACTGCCAATCATGGAATAGGGTAAATCGGGAATTACTACAACCCGCTGTACCAAGTCATAGCATTGTGCAATAACCTTTCTCTCAATATTACGAGCAGCTGTTGGATACCCTATAACAACTATGTGCGGCTTTGCTGTATCCAGTACATCCTCAAGTGTTCCATCAAACTGAACAAACTTTGCATAGCCATGACCGTGAGTATCGAACTGTCCCACAACTCGCATACCACTTTCCGGGTGATCGGTGACTTCACGAATATAGCGGTCAATACCATCGCCATAGCCAATCAGGAGGACTCGCTTTACCCGCTTACCTGTTACACGCAGTCTGAGCAGACGTCGGTTAATAATACCCCGCTCAATTACCAGCAGAATTGAGACAATGATCATGAATACTGCAATGGTAAGACGGCTGACGCGCCTCCCATACAAATAGTACAGAATCACAGTCAAGGTAAGAAACACCTGCACCGCACTGAACAGCAGCAGCTGTATCTCGGTCTGCCAAGTGAGGCTGGGACTCACACGGTAGAGTTTATTGTGGTTTAAAAAGTAGAGGAACAGTACTAACACGAGTAGCGACATGGGGGCAAAGAACCTAAGCGGTTCTCCCACACCTCCAGGAATAATATAGAAGCGCAAGAAATAGGCAGCAAACCAGGAAAAGAGAATCACTACGCTGTCTATCACGAGCTTTAAGAGAAATTGTGAGTAATCTTTTTCAGAATCCATGAAGCGGTACCACGTTCCTTTTTCTGTGATAAAAACCAACGAGCACATGAAAAGTTACGCATTGGTTTAGGTAAGTATGAAGGGTATTGAGTACGTTGTCAACGAAGTACAATCGTAGGAATCCCTATACCTGACCAATCAAAATCGAATGTGAAGCTGCCTTCAGGTATCTGCTGACCAAAGAATGCCAATAGCGGAGAAAGTTCATTACGCACATCGCTGTTCAATTCATGCACATCCAGCAGCAAAGAGACTGGAGAGCCCTTTTCTCTTGGAATTTCGGCACTTCCTGTTGCATCCATAAGGGGTGCATGTATGGCAAAAGAATCTACGGCTATCGCATGTTCTAGCGTACGAGCTTCTGCCTGAAGACTGTCAAACCCCCAGTTCG
>CAZTUL010000096.1:2643-5504 GCA_964616275.1 uncultured Spirochaetaceae bacterium
CTCCTTCGAGAACGAGCTCTGCATCACCAACCGAGATACGCATATCGGGAGCATTATAGGAGAATTGTTCAAGATCAATCTCAGCATGCTCTATGCCCGAGGACTGCCCAAGAGCGAATACTGCCAAGTCGGCTGGTTTTACGCGGAGTGTTACCGTTTGAGCCTGTATAAGGGACTGCTCATCCAGTGCAAACGCAAGTCCTTCCAGTGTTATCTCTCCTTTTGTGGCATCAATGACCAGATTGCGGTATGTAATCTGTGGGGCCTGAGAATCCCCGAGAGCATCCTGAATAGCTTGATCTACATATCTGCTTGCAGTACGATTTACCAATGGAATTCCTAGTAACCAGAACAGAATTCCAAGTACCACCAGAATACCGATTGTTATGAGGCATCCGGAACCACGTCTCTTTTTATCTTGTTTCATGGAAAAACTATAGCACGAGGGTGCTGAAAATAGGAGCAAAATTTTCATGTAGTGTGGTATAGTAGAGCTACTAGGAGGACGATATGAGCATAACATTTGATACCGAAATTCACACGAGCGTTGCACGAGATGTGGCATTACGTATGGTCACTGCTGCCCGCACTGCACCAAAAGCAAAAGGGATTGATCATCTCGTTACCGCTGTTGCCGATGCAGAGACTATGACACGTATTGCCCAACATATGAGAACTATGGCAGAAGAGAAACGAGTGGGAGAATTCTTTTTTCGCGATGCCGATAATGTAGAGAATGCTCACGCACTCGTGCTCATGGGAACCACCATTGAGCCTCTGCGGTTACAGCCCTGCGGATTGTGTGGATTTGCCAACTGCGATGAAAAACTGGAACACCCTAATCACCCGTGTGCATTCAATACGGGAGATCTTGGTATTGCGGTGGGCTCTGCGGTAAGTGTTGCAATGGACTCACGTGTAGATAGCCGTGTTATGTTCTCTGTAGGTATGGCAGTACGTGAAATGGGTCTCCTAGGTGAAGAGGTAAAAATTGTATATGGAATCCCCCTCTCTATCTCAGGAAAGAGTCCATTTTTTGATCGCAAACAAAAGGCCCACTAGTTAATAACATCACAGATCCTGATTAAACTCGTGTCCGCCGTTTGCGGTAATGACCTTGATATCGGGCTTAAGCACCACATGCTGCGGAAATCCCTCAACCTCACCTTGCAACCGTTTTAACAGGAGATGTGCTACTTTCTGTCCGATCTCTTCCAATGGCTGTACTACGGCATAGTGACAGAGTTTTAACAGCGGTGCGTGTTCAAAATAATCGAATGCTGCAAAGACCAGTGAATCCAGAGCTGCCTGTGAAAGATTTTCCATTGCGTAGGTAGTCGCCCCGATGTGTAACGAATCACTCGCAATAAAAAAGGCATCCGGGTGTTCCGGGTGCTCTAAGGCTCTATGAAAGAGTCGTTGCCCCGAACTGTGTACCATGGCACCCTCGAATAGAACAAAACGTTCATCCACCGGTAATCCGAACTCCCGCATGGCATCGTAAAATCCGAGTAGTCGCTCCTTAGCAGTATGTACTGAGGGGTCTCCTCCAATGAAACCGATACTCCTATGCCCTTCCGCTTTGAGTGCCTTGACCATCTGGTGTACCCCATAGCGGTTATCTATCAGAATGGAATCGACCTCAAGTCCGGCGATTTTCCGGTCCACCATTACCAGTGGAATAGAGGCAAGAGCCTTACTCTTGAAGTGGTCTCCCTGAGAACCCGCCGGCATAACCACCAGGCCATCCACATTTCGTTCTATAAAAGCCTGGAGCTTCCGCTGCTCCTCCTCTACCGAGTTGTTGGACGAGCCTATGAACATGGTGTACCCCATGGGGGTGAGAATGCGCTCTACAGCCTCAATAACTTCCATGAAGAAGACATTGTTCAGCTCTGGAGCAATAATACCGATAGTTTTCGTGTGCCGGACTTTAAGCGACCGAGCAATTTCGTTTCGGTTATACCCCAGTGTCTCCATTGCATTGAGCACCCGCTCTTTTGTGCTATCTATAACCGAATTTTGGTGGTTGAGTACGCGAGATACCGTTGCAATCGATACTCCAGCCAGTTGTGCTACATCTTTAATTGTCACCGATTCACCCATCGCTACGCTCCCACAAAAATTCTTCTACTATGTTCACACGGGTTGTTCGTGTTGTCAAACAAAATTTGGAAACGTTTTCAAAACAGATTACACAAAGAGACATGTATAAACAAAACACCTTTAAGCTGCTCGTTAAGTAACATTACCTAAACGTTTGAGTAATGAATGCAATTGATTTCACGCTCCTTTTCACCCTCATACTCTTATATACGGTGGCAATAACCGTAGATAGAGGAGGTCGACTATGAGACAGAGCAAGGCAGCACCACTATTCGTGATACTGGTACTCCTAGTTATAGTACCCATCACCCTAAGTGCTCGTACGGTAATACATGAAGAGACGTTCACCACCAACGCAGACGGTTGGTTCACCGATCATCGTATGAAGGTGCAAAATGGGCGTTACGAGTTTTTCTCGGATGCCAATGCAGCATACTCTTGGCGGCACACCAATCTTGCCGATGGTGTACTTGAAGTCGATACATCGTGGAACGGTGGGTTAGATTCATTCGGTTACGGCATAATTTTTCGCCTTCAGGATGAATATAACTACTACTTTTTCTGGATAGCTGCAGAAGGTTATTACATTGCCGGCAAAGCTGTGCAGGGACAACCGGTAGTATTTCGTACCTGGACATACAGTCCTGCCATACGTGTACGTGGAAGCAATACCCTGAGCGTTAAGATGAATGGATCTCATATAGCATATCTGGTAAACGATACCGAGGTCTTTTCCTATACAGACTCCTCCTATA
>CAZTUL010000097.1:0-5424 GCA_964616275.1 uncultured Spirochaetaceae bacterium
CGGCTCCCGGGTGTTACCCGGCGTCATGTTCTATGGAGCCCGGACTTTCCTCCCGTACAAGATAACCTTGCACCGGCGACCGTTTGGACCACCAAAAATAAAAACCTAAATTAAATCATCAAACTCATCAGTATCAACAAAGTCTGCCAATCCCGCCTCTTCAATCTCACTATCATCAAGAGGTTGATTGAATTGATCAAGAACTTCAGTATCTTCCCAGTACAATACTCGGCTGCAATAGGGACAGAATCTAAAATCATCGCCTTTTCGTACATCATTCACAAATTGTATAGGAAGAGTCATGTGGCAGCCTTGGCACACAAGACCATGCACAGGAACAATACCTACCCCGGCTTTATTTTTAATAATTCGTTCAAACTTAAACAGTATTGAATCATCAATACCAGGAGTCAGTTCATTCTCCTGAGCAGCTAAATTATCAAGTTCCTGATGTTTTTGTGCAAGTAACATATCCTTCTTTTCGGTTTCAGTTTTAACTTCTTCTTCCTGAATTTCCATGAGTTGTTCATGTTCTTCCAGCTGCTCCTGATTCTCAGAAAAATACTTTTCTTTCGCGAGCAAACTTTTTCGAAGTGATTGTTCGCGTAAGGAAGCATCTTTAATTTCCTTTTCAAGAGCTTCAAACTCCCGTTGTGTAGAGATAAGTTCCATCTGTTTTTCAGAGCTTTCCCTTGCTCGTTCAGCTTCATCGAGTGAAACACGAAGAGCTTTAAGCTCTTCAGCTGTTCTTTCAAGCCGTTCATGCTTTTCGATATAAGTCCGTTTCCCACGGTTGAGTAACTCTTCCTTCGTTTCTAGTGTTCTTGGAATTTCCTTAATCTCTTCAAGCACTGCAAATTTCTTGGCGAGTATTCCCTGAAGACCGCGAAGCTTATCAAACACTTCCTGCATATAATTTCTCCTGCCTTAATAGTACTAAATAAAATCCTTGAGCCTTCGACTTCTCTTAGGATGTCGAAGACGGCGTAACGCTTTAGCCTCAATTTGTCGAATTCTTTCGCGCGTCACTTCAAAATACAATCCTACCTCTTCTAATGTCAATGAGTATCCGTCTTCTAGGCCGAATCTCATCTTAAGAACTTCCTGTTCTCTTGGTGGAAGAGTCTCTAAAACTTCTTGCAGCTGTTCTTGAAGCAAGGTAAATGCCGTCTGAGTTGCCGGGTTTTCAACATCCTTATCCTCAATAAAATCACTGAGTAAGGAATCTTCTTCCTCTCCCACAGGGGTTTCAAGACTAATGGGTTCTCGTGCAACATTCTTCACTGCCTTGACTTTCTGCGGTGTCCAACCCAATTTTTCAGCAATTTCTTCATCAGTGGGTTCTCTGCCATATGTCTGCATGAGCATTCTCGATTCTCTTACTACTTTGTTAATCTGTTCAATCATGTGTACAGGGACTCGAATGGTTCGTGCTTGATCACTTATGGAACGGGTAATTGCTTGTCGAATCCACCATGTAGCATAGGTTGAAAATTTATAGCCTTTTCTATATTCAAACTTCTCAACAGCTTTAATGAGGCCGATATTACCTTCTTGAACGAGATCAAAGAAATGTAATCCTCTATTCGTGTACTTCTTTGCAATGCTTACAACTAAGCGAAGGTTTGCTTGAATAAGTCGATCTTTTGCACTCTTCATCATCTCGCGACCACGCATAATCTCTTTTGCATTTGATATGATTGCATCGCAAGACTCTTCAAATTCATATTCAATGTTCTTTAATTCTTTCTCGGTAAGTTGAACATCACGGATTAATTCTTTAATTTTGTCCGCACTCATGTTCAATCGCTTCTCAACCTCTGTTCGTTGAGAAGGGACAGCGAGACTTCTTCCCATAAGTCGAATTTCTCTTACACTCCCTACCCCAAGTTGATTCTCAATGTGTGTTTTCTTTCGCTGGAGATCAAAGATATTTCTCTCTGCTGAAAGGTAGCGATCTGTAAATCCGCTAATCTCTTCCGGCTGTAATTCGACTTTAGAAAGCTTTTTCATAAGAATTGCCCGTTTCTTTGAAAAATTCTCATCCTTGAGAATTTCACCACCGGTAGCAACAGTCTTCTTTTTAAGTTCAATATAGCTTTTTAGCGGAGCTTGAATATCTTTAAGTACTTCACGGTAAAATTGAGTGTACCTTTTTTGATCACTCATTTTCTCCTTAAGCTCTTTTGGAGAGAATTCAAGTTCCTCTTCATCAAACCGGGTATTAACAATTTCAAAAATATCATTAAAGCTAGAAATAAGTACGCCGGATTGTACAATTACTTCTTTAATAATCTCTGCCCCTTCCTCCATGCGTTTTGAAAGTTCAACTTCCTGTTCAGCATTCAGAAGATTTTCACGTCCAATTTCACGTAGGTAGAGGCGAATAGGATCATCGACAGATGAATCGCCCTTGTCAGAACCAAGAATATTTGAACGGCGAGTGCTTGTATCACGACCAGTATCCCTATCGCTATCATCTTCGAGATCCATAATTGATTTCCGATGACTCTCGTACCCGCTCACATCGTCGTAGGTACTCATATCTGCCTTAGAAAAATCTTTATCAATCTCTACATCATCTTCGTCGTCATCATCATCCTCAAGATCTTCCTCATCGTCAGATTCTTCGTCATCGAGTTCCTCGTCATGATCATCGATCAGTTTGTCATCTAATTCATCGACAGCACGATGAGTTGATGAAAGCCCGGAAATATCTGAGAGATCTCCACTGTCTATAATAGTATCGTCTAAATCTTCTTCAATTTCATCAGCATCTTCATCGATTTCGTCTTCCAACAATACATCTTCGACTTCCAAATCGACGTCATGATCATGTACATCTTTCTCTTCTACTGTTTGATCTTTTTCGATGTTTTTCAATAAATCCTTCTCCATATTTTCTTCACTCACCAAAATGCCATGCTGGGATTCAAGTGTAGTAACCAATTCTTCTAGGATATGCTCATCATCACGCAATTCTTCTGGTATGCATTGAACAACTTCTTCCAAAGAAAGATGCCCTTTCTTCTTTCCTATTGCAACCAACGTACTGTAATAGTCTTGATTCTCAATTTTAGGCATGTTCTGGTTTCCTCATGTTTGCAATCTTTTCATCTAAAGATTTTTTCTCCAGAAGCAAATGGGACAACTCAATCGAGAGAGCTTCATCCCTCTCCGAGAGTCGAATCAAATTCTCTACATGTTTTCTAGTTTTTTCCAATGACCGGAGCATAATTCGTTTTACAGATTCCTCAAGCACAAGTTCAGCCTGCGTGGTAAATTCGGAAGTCTGGAAGCTTGCAGCAACCATATTCTTCAACTGATCATTGGTAATCATCTGTAAAACAATTTCATCAGAAGTGGCAGATCCTTCCCGAGCTGCATCCTCTAATACGGTGTACAACTCCACTGCCTGCTCATCAACAAAATCATCAATCTTCAATCTGTTCCTATACATTGGGAAGAGATTGCGATTGTTAATTAATGTAAGCATTGCATATAAATCCGTGGATCGTTTCCATCCTTGTTGAGAATGATTACTTCCTCTTCTAAGACGTTCCTGTTCCTCCCGTTTCCGCATGGATATATTGGCGGTTCTGTTGACGTAATCTCGCATGAGAGTCTCTTCATCTAACTGTAAGTAGTCGGCTAGATCACGAAGATAACTCTGACGCACAATTTCCGATTCTACAGCATCCAAAAAGGGTTTAACCTCAGTAAATATTTGCAATTTGCCAGTCGCCTTCCTACTATCATACATGGTAATCGCCGAATGTACAAGATGATCGAATGCGCTTTTACTGTTCTGGCATGCTTTTGCGAGTTCCTGCGGCCCTACAGTTTCTAGTAGTTCTGCGGGGTCTTTCCCTTCAGAAAAATGCACTACTCGAGACTCAAATCCAAGCTGTTCCCCTGTGATCAAAGCCTTCTTTGTGGCAGCTTGTCCCGCCTGATCTGAATCAAAAAGAAGCGTCAAATTGTCTGCATATCTTCTAAGCAATTTCCCCTGTTCCAAAGTAAAAGCAGTTCCCAATGGTGCAATTGCCGTTGTCAGTCCAGCTTGGTGCAGAGCAAGAACATCAAAATACCCTTCACACAATATGCAAGATTTTTGTTTTTTTACATCACCAAGACTTTCATATAATCCATACACAATCTCTCGTTTCTTATACAAAACAGTTTCAGGAGTGTTTATATATTTTGCTTGTGAGGTGCCAGAGAGGTCTCTACCTCCAAATGCTACAACCTGCCCTTTCCAGTCTCGTATAGGAAACATAAGGCGATTTTTAAATAATGCATATGACGTGTTATTTCGTGCAAACAATCCAGATTTAGCAAGAATCTCCTCGCTATATTGCTTTGAACGGAGGAATGTATAGAGCCAGTTTGGATCATCGGGGGCCAGACCAAGAGAAAATCTTGTTAGTGACTCTGTAGAAAAACCACGTTTTTCGAGATACTCTCTCGCATATTTTCCTGAATCAGTTTTCAGAAGTATATAATGAAAACTCGCAGCAAGTTTTTCATATAAGTCACGCAGTGAATCCATTTCTGATCGTTTTCGTTTTTCCTGCGGAGATTCTTCTGTCACCATAACACCAGCTTCCTCAGCTAATAAACGAACAGCTTCAGGAAAACTCAGATGCTCCATCTCCATAACAAAATCAAAAAGTGATCCACTCTTGCCACAGCCGAAACAATGGAAAAAACCTTTTTCGGGAAGAACTGAAAATGAAGGGGTTTTCTCATCATGAAATGGGCATAGCCCCCAGAATCTGTCACCTTTCCTATTGAGTACAAGATAACGAGAGACCATATCGACTATGGAAACACGACTCTTAATCTCTTCAATGACAGATTCAGAAAATTTCGCCATACACTCCCATTTAATACTCTTCCCAGATTGCAGGTTCTACACCCTGACGTAATCGTAATAGGGAATCAATTTCTTTGCTCGTATGAAGACTTCCCGTTCCAATGCCAGGACACCAGGCAGCCTCTCTTTCCCACGATTGACGATCGGCTACTATGGTATTCCAAAACGGATATGCAGCACACTGTACAGGACGAGCTTCATAGACGCTACAACCACGCTCTTCAAGAAACACACAATCGTGATTCTTCCTTTCCAGAAGGCTTATATAAGAGATACTACCCATAGGTACCTTTCGGCAATAGCGGTTGATGAATTCATGTGAAGAAATTTGCAGATGTGCAGCAAGTCGCTCAATATCTGTTTTCGAGACAAAAACATATCCAGGTTCAACACCGCAACAATAACGGCAGCCGGGTTTACAGGAAAATCGGAGTCCGTCTGCATAGAAGCTGCTCATGATACCCCCAAAATAAAAAACAGGCCTTTCCCGAAGGAGTAGACCTGTTATGGGGAGAGAAGGATTCGAACCTTCGAAGGCTGAGCCA
>CAZTUL010000098.1:0-5248 GCA_964616275.1 uncultured Spirochaetaceae bacterium
AAAGAGATTAAGGCGTAAGGAGATAGGCAATGGCTCATAAGAAAGGTGGCGGTAGCTCAAAAAACGGTAGAGATTCCAATTCACAACGTCTTGGAGTCAAGAGATTCGGCGGACAACTTGTCAAAGCCGGAGAGATTATCGTGCGTCAGCACGGCAATAAATTTCACGCGGGTGAAAATGTCGGTTGTGGCAGGGATTATACCTTGTTCGCAAAAACGACAGGCGAGGTGGTTTTCCACATTCGTAATAACCGCAAATACGTTCGTATCCAGTCAGCTGAATAGAACGGGCGGAAACGCCAGAGTCGGTACATGTTTGGATTTTCAGATGAAACTTATATAGATGTTGCCTCCGGAAACGGGGGCAACGGTTGTGTTTCCTTCCGCCGTGAAAAATATATTCCTAAAGGCGGCCCGGATGGTGGCGATGGTGGCAGGGGAGGAGACGTCGTTTTTGTAGTTAAAGACAATCTTAGGACGCTTGCTCATCTGAAGCAGATTCGTACATTTAGAGCCGAGAATGGTCGAAATGGAATGGGATCACGTTGCTATGGAAGAGATGGCAGCGATATTGAGATTCCCGTCCCCCCTGGTACAGTGATTAAAGACGCTCAAACTGGAGACATCTTAAAAGATCTCACAGGTGAGGAGCGATGGGTATTTCTCAAAGGTGGCCGAGGCGGTCAGGGGAATTGGCATTTTAAGACTTCAACAAGGCAGACTCCACGATTCGCCCAACCAGGAGAACCTGGCGTAGAATTGAGAGTAGGTGTGGAATTACTGGTCATTGCCGATATCGGTTTTGTCGGATTCCCTAATGCTGGAAAATCATCACTTCTAAATAATCTCACTAATGCAAGAACCAAGGTTGCAGGCTATCCATTTACTACAAAAATACCGCAACTCGGGATGTTCAGGTATGATGATTATGATATCGTGCTTGCAGATATTCCTGGAATTATTGAAGGTGCAAGTCATGGTGCTGGTATGGGATTTAAATTCCTGCGACATATTTCACGTACAGTTGGTCTCGCTTTCCTGATAGATGTTACCGATGACCGATATCTGAGTGCCTATTCGACACTCACAGAGGAACTACACACCTTTGCGGCAGAATTGCTCAAAAAAGAACAGGTTATTATTGCAACAAAGATAGATGAACCCGAGGGCAAAGAGCGTTTAGAAACACTTCGAGTATCTATGCCGGACCATACCATATTGGGCCTTTCAAATATTACAGGCGAGGGCTTGGATCAGGTAAAACAAGCCTTTATCCGTATGGTGAATTCTTCTGAAAAACCTGTTGATGATGGTTTCAGTAGTATAGTGAATACAGAGGCAGAATATAGAGAGGAGCCATGAAAACTGCAGTAATCGGCGGAACATTTGATCCTGTTCACCTCGGGCACCTGCATTTACTTCACTCCCTCATAGAGTTCACAGATTATCAACGTGTTCTTATAGTTCCGGTCGCTAACCCTCCGCATAAAGAGAGAGAGGCTGCAGTAAGTGCTCAAGATCGAGTGAGTATGCTCAATCTAGCATTGGATGATTATCATCAAATCTATACTGACGATCGAGAAGCACAAATTCTCATAGATCGGCTTGAGATTGAACGAGGGGGAACCTCCTATATGTTCGATACCGTTCAGGAAATTTACAAACGGTATGAAATCACAGGGCAACTTGGTATGGTTATAGGAGACGATTTGCTTCCCGGTTTGCGTCGTTGGTACCGTTTTGACGAATTACGACATTCGGTAGAATTTATCATTTGCAGAAGAGCTGCGGTAAGACCTCAACAGATATTACCACCAGGAGTAGTTGGAACTTTTTTAGAAAATCCTATTTTAGAGGATTCCTCTACGCACATTCGTGAACTACTTTCAAAGAAACAAAATTTTGATTATGAACTTACTTCACTCCTTCCAAAAAGTGTCGTACAATTTATTGAAGAACATGGATTGTATAGAGATTGAACGGCAGGTCGCGTCTCAGGTGACTTTACAACGATTTAACCACTGTAAATCTACAGCGATGCAAGCACTGGAGTTGTTGAAAAGATACCAAGCTCCTTTTTCACTCAAACCTGGAGCTCTCGTAGCGGGGTTGTGGCACGATATTGCGAGGGAATGGTCAGACGAGGATCTGCTTTCATTTAGCCTCTCCCATGCATTATCGGCACAGACAATTGAAATTGATCAACCTATGCTTCTCCATGGCGCTGTTGCGGCAGCATTATTACCCTCTTTCTATCTGCAAGCCAATAAAGAAACCTTGCTCGCAATTCGCTGGCATACCCTTGGTTCACCTGATATGGGACTACTTGGTGCCGTTCTGTATATCTCCGACTATCTAGAACCTTTACGAACGCATATTACGCCCGCCGAAAGAGCCGATTTGTTAAAAAAGCCTTCAATAGCACAATTATGTTTATCTGTTGCACAAAAACATCTTTCCCATATTCGTGAAAGGGATAAAACTCCAGCTGAAAGCACTATCTCATTAATCGCTTATCTTGAGGATGGAGGGCAATTTAATTGAAATATCTCCATGCTGTCAGATTACTCCTGTTTCTCCTTGGTATACTCTGTGTCACCAGTTCTTGTGCTTCACAGTCTGAGTACACCACATGGTATGGTTCAAGCGACCGGTATGGAATTCTTATGGCGGTAGAAAAAGATGTTCGTGCCGTCGTTGTAGTGGTAGTTCCACAAGAATTCATTCAGAAATATAGGGATGAGCTTTTACAGGAAGGAATCAAATCAGATACTCTAGGTGCAATTCAACATCTTTTTGGAAGAACAGGGAAGCATTTTTTTCGAGGTACTGCATCACAGTGGAATCTTGTTGCTCAAACAGTATTGGAGCGAGAAGGGATTCCTTTCACCGGAATCAGACCATCGGTTGAGGCTCTTGTGAGCATGATGATTACTCATGCTGAGCACTTGAGTAAAGACCCAGCTCTCGATACACTGGAACCTCTTGTAGGGGTACAGACAGAAATTGGTGATATAGTATCGTTACTCTCAAAAGTGTATCGAACTGAACCTCTCGTGAGAATCTACGATACAAGTAGTTTCTTATCTTTGGATATAGATTCACAATTTGCCAAAAAGTGGATTACTGAATGGACAGAATTAGTATTACGTGAAGCGATTCAACATATAGGAGAAAATGAAACATGATAGATGATAAGACAAAACTACTGGTTGCAGATATTGCCAAGTTTGTCACAGACCACAAAGCAATAGACCCAACCGTAATTGATGTCTCAGATCAGAGCGGATGGGCAGATTGCTTTATAGTCGCTACTGTTACGAGTCTTGGCCATCTAAAAGGGGTTACTCGAGAACTGTGGGCGTTTCTTTCAGATAGGGGAGTACATGTTATTAACCGGCATAAAAGTGTTGCCGGTGATGGTTGGGAGTTAATAGATTGCGGCAATATTGTGATTCACCTTATGAGTGCAGAACTTCGAGAGTTCTACGCACTTGAAAAACTCTGGCACACAGGTGAAAAATTAGATTTTATGTCCATTATCGAACAATCTAAAGCATAACAAAAAAAACGCCCTCAAAGCAGAGGGCGTTTTTTCATTAGGTGACGAGTAGATCTTCGTCAGATGCGTATTCCTTTTTCTTGATTGATTTGAATTTATGTACCAACTTAGGTACTGTAAGGGACTGTTTTTCCTCTTCCGATAAATCCAAAATAATTTTCCCCTCATCCATCATAATCAAACGATTCCCAAAATCTATAGCATGCTGCATGTTATGGGTAACCATCAGAGTGGTGAGTTTGTACTGACTGATAAATTTAGTTGTTAAATCCATCACTATTTGAGCATTCCTTGGATCAAGTGCAGCGGTATGCTCATCGAGTAAAAGCATCTGAGGACGACTCAGCACGGTCATGAGTAAGGTCAAGGCCTGCCTTTGTCCACCTGAGAGTAATCCAACATTATCTTTCAGACGATCTTCAAGTCCCATGGAAAGTTGACTGAGCTCTTCTTGGAATTTTTGTCGAATGGCAGTATTTAAACTTATTTTTAATCCTTTCATCCC
The DNA here is from genome assembly GCA_964616275.1 of uncultured Spirochaetaceae bacterium. Lineage (GTDB taxonomy): Bacteria > Spirochaetota > Spirochaetia > Sphaerochaetales > Sphaerochaetaceae > CAYZJV01. Next base: position 4,067 of record CAZTUL010000098.1, read on the forward strand.
TTTGTGAAGGGCTGTGACCATATTGTCTTCAATAGACATTTTTGCGGCAGTACCTTTGGTAGGATCTTGGAAGATACGTCCAATTGTGAATGCACGCCTATATTCAGGAGTATTGGTTACATCTTTATTATTAAGAGTGATACGTCCACCGGTTACAGGATATGTACCAGCGATGAGATTAAACAATGTACTCTTTCCTGAGCCATTACTTCCTACAACAGTTATAAAATCGCCATCATTAACATCAAGGTTAAGGTACTCAATAGCAGTTTTTTCATTTACCGTTCCTGGGTAGAAGACCTTGGAGACTTGTTCAATTTTAAGCATGATTTGCCTCCTCATATTCGGCTTCCCTACGTTCTTTATTTCTCCTAAGGGCCTTCTTACGAGCGTCTGCACTGGAAGCAGCATTACGTGTTTGGGCAACAATGAGTGAAACAATGACAAGAATTCCGGTAAGGAGTTTTAGATCACTTGGCGTGAGATTGATGTAATACCCATAATACCTGCCAAGGAACATGAGAGCTTTATAGATAATTGCTCCGAACACTACACGCAGTGTGATAAGAGAAATTTTATTACTATCGAACAGAAATTCTCCAATCATGATTGCAGCAAGTCCTTGAACAACCATTCCCTGCCCTAAATTCGCATCTGCAAATCCCTGATATTGTGCTAAAAGTCCCCCTGAAAGAGCAATAAGACCATTAGAAAGTGCCATACCTATAACTTTCAACAATTTTGGATTCATTCCCATACTGATAATCATCTGCTCGTTACTTCCTAACGCACCAATAGCAATACCCAAATCTGTTCGAAAGAAAATATCGATGATAAATTTTACAGCAATAACTATGAGAAGCGTTCCGGAAAGAAGTGCCCACGAATGAGAAAGCATAGAAAAGAATTCAGGGAATTTTGTGTACAATGTGGTAATTCGCAACAGTGGTACGTTTGCTCTTCCTCCGAGTATGCGGATATTAATTGAGTAGAGCATGGTCATAGTGAGAATACCCGCTAAGAGTCCGGGAACCTTGAGTCGATTATGAATTGTGGCTGTTACTACACCAGCTACTGCACCAGACAATAATGCAAGCAAAAGGGCTGTTCCCAGCCCCAACCCTTGAACAATTGCCATAGTCGCTACGGCGGCTCCTGTTGCAAAGGAGCCGTCGCAGGTCA
>CAZTUL010000099.1:0-5099 GCA_964616275.1 uncultured Spirochaetaceae bacterium
TTACATAGACATTCGCCGATATAATAGATATAGTGTTCACCGAACAGAAGTTGGAATTTTATAAGGAGTTTAAAAACAACCATGGAACATACCCTTTCATACGTGTTAGTCACACCGTATACCATAGCAAAGAGTCGTACCGGCGGTGTGCTCTCACGCCTGCTTTCCCGCCTCGATATTGAGCTGGTAGGAGCTCAGATGTTCGCACCCGATGAGCAGTTTGTCTCTGAGTATGCAGCAATTATTCGCAAGCTGAACGATGGTGATCAGAAGAAAACCGCTGAGCTTCTTGCATCATATGTGGAGCATAACTTAGCTCCTTCTCAGGGAAGGCGACACCGTTCGCTGCTCCTGCTTTTCCGTGGAGAAGATCCATGCAAAAAGTTGAGTGACATCTGTGGACCGGTTCATCCTGAAAAACGGAATATTGACAGCCTAACCGGTGAAAATATTCGCGACACCTATGCCGATCTCATTGTAGATCCGGAAAATCCGGACAAGGTTACCTACTTTGAACCTGCGGTTCTCACTCCGAGATTGCAGGAAACTGCCGATGCTCACATGAAGCTCTTCTCTGACCTGCTTCCCGATGAGCAGAACATTGTAGAGAACGTGGTATACCCGAATCCCGATACCGTTCAGCGTTCATTAGTTATTATTAAACCCGATAACTGGAAGTATGCTTCAAGTAAGCCCGGTACTATTATTGACATGTTCAGCCGCACCGGTTTGCGCATTATTGGTGTAAAGGTTCATCGCATGAGCGTTGCTCAGGCTCTTGAATTCTACGGTCCAGTAAAGGATGCGCTTACCAGCAAGCTCTCTCCTGTGTTTGGAAAGAAGGCGAAGGAGTTATTGGAAGGTCATTTCTCTCTTACTCTCAGTGAGGAGACCGAGAAAGCTCTCGCTATGAGCGTAGGTACCGAGTATGCTGTAGATCAGTTTGAACAGATAGTAGAGTTCATGTCGGGAACCAAGCCATCGCAGTGTCCGCTTGAGGAGTTGAATCAGCCCGGAACGGTTAAGTGCATGATAATCATCTACGAAGGTGAACATGCAATCTCAAAGATTCGTGACGTGCTTGGGCCAACAGATCCTCTTAAGGCACCTGGTGGAACCATCCGTCGTGAGTTCGGTTCAAATATTATGGTGAACACTGCACATGCATCTGACTCTGCAGAGAGTGCTCAGCGTGAGATGGGAGTTGTAAAGATTCACGAAAATTCCTGTGGCGATATTATGCGTTCGTACCTCTCCATGCATAAGTAGGTTGAAGGCGAGTCCGCTTTTTGTTTCTGAATAGAAACTGTGACCCCTTGGTGTACACTTTGATGAGCCGAGGGGTCTTCCTTTTCTTTCTAGACTTCTACCACTTTTATCATATTCGTCTTGCCTGGGCTCCCTACTGGGACTCCTGCAGTAACAACAATTATGTCTCCGGAGTTGGCCAGTCCATTTTCAGGAAGGTAGGAGGATGCGAATTCCAGGATTTCGTCTACCGATAATAGATTTTCAATGAGAATAGGGGTAACGCCCCAGGAGAGAGCAAGCCGGGTGACGGTAGACGCAATAGGGGAGAATGCAATAATGGGAACTTGTGGTCTAAACTTGGAAATCCGTCTTGCTGTACTGCCTGAGTGGGTAAAGCAGACTATTTTAGAGGCGTGCAGTGCCATAGCCAACTCTCGGGTGGCAAGTCCTACCGCATCGGTGATTGTACGTTTCGTACGCAGTTCCACATGTTCGCGGTTAAGTCCCTGATCGAGAACGAGTCGCTTGAACTCACTGCTTTGTTCGGTGTGCCGAACTACGCGTTGCATAATCTCCACTGCCTGTAGAGGGTGCTTTCCGGCTGCAGTTTCCCCCGAAAGCATGACGGCACTGGTTCCATCGAGTACTGCGTTTGCCACGTCGTTTGTTTCTGCCCGTGTCGGACGGGGATTGAGCATCATCGATTCGAGCATCTGTGTCGCGGTAATGACCGGAAGCCCAGCTTCATGGCATGCACGAATAATTGCTTTTTGTACCATAGGGACCTCTTCCGGATACATTTCTACTCCAAGGTCTCCACGTGCGACCATAATAGCACTCGATTCTGCAATGATTCCTTGAATGTTATCGACCGCTTCCGGTTTTTCAATTTTGCTGATAATAGGGATTTCCCTGTTGAACCTTGAGATCATGAGCGATCGGAGTGCTGCTACATCAGCCGCACTGCGAACAAATGAGAGTGCTACGTATTCGAGGTTGTTGTCGAATGCGAATGCAAGATCCTGTTCGTCCTTCTGCGTGAATGAGGAGAGGTGTCGTAGGGGAACGCCAGGAAGATTCACTCCCTTGCGGGGTTTCACGATGCCGCCTTCTACAGCAGTGCAAATAATATCTTTTCCCTGTACCGAGTTGACCTTAAGGGCGATTAATCCATCGTCTATAAGAATTCGAGAGCCAATGGTGACCTCTTCATGCAGGTAGGGGTAGTCAATACTCACCCGCTCCTTTGTTCCTTCACAGAGATCTGTAGTTAGTGCAATGGTGTCTCCTTTGTGGAGAGTGAAGAAGGGTTCAGCCAGTTTTCCAATTCGAATTTTAGGTCCCTGAAGGTCTTGGAAAATAGCGATGGGGATACCCAGCTCTAGAGATGCTTTTCGTGCATAATCTACACGCTGCTGTTGTTCTGCGGCGGTACCGTGACTGAAATTCAGACGAATTACACGTGCTCCTGCCGAAATAATTGCTTTTATGGATTCGTAGGATTCTGAAGCTGGACCTATAGTGGCAACAATTTTTGTATAGGCATTCATCATGATGTACACCCCCTTGGTTGATTCATTCTATGGTAGCTTTTGCTTACCGTCAATAAAGGTGAAAACGACTACAAATTTTTAATTTTTCATCGTAGAATAGAGCGAGGAGGACGTCATGATAGAAAAACAAGTTTTTGGTACCACCAAGGCTCATGGAGAACAGGTGTTGGTATATACCCTGACGGCAGGAGCGTATTCCATGAAAGTGTCTACCTATGGTGGCATTCTTCTCAGCCTTATAGTTCCCGATGCTCAGGGAAACAAGGCGGATGTTGTTCTTGGGTTCTCTTCATTGGCTGAGTATGAAAAAAGCCCTGTGTATATGGGAGCTTTGATTGGACGATATGCAAATAGAATCAGTGGCGGCTCCTTCACCATTGATGGGAATACGTATCAGGTACCTCGTAATGAGCGGGGAGTGAATGCCCTGCATGGTGGACCAGAGGGTTTTGACACTAAAGTGTGGCATGCTCTGACCAGTGAGGTAGATGGTGTTCCTGCAGTACATCTCTCATACACCAGTGTATCAGGAGAGATGGGGTTTCCCGGCACTGTAAAGGTCCATGTTGATTATGTGCTGCACCCAGAGGGGAAACTGGAGATTATCTATGCTGCGAATACCGATGCAACCACACCGGTAAATCTTACGAATCACTCCTATTTCAATCTTGCAGGAGATGGCGGCACGATTTTGAATCATCAGCTGCAGCTTTATTGCGATGCGTATCTTCCCTTTAATGATAATCGTATTCCTACTGGAGAGATTAAGCCGGTAGCCGGTACTCCGTTTGATTTCACTTCTGCAAAGTCTATTGGAACAGATATTAAACAGGTGGGAGGCTATGATCATTGTTTTGTACTCTCTGAAAGAGGCGATACACTGAAGGAATGTGCCTATGTGGTTGAGCCAGAGAGTGGACGAAGTATGCGAGTGCTGACCACAATGGAAGCGGTACAGTTCTTCTCGGGTAATACGATGAATGGTTCGGATGTGTCGCGTGATGGCATTCCCTATATGCAACATAGTGGGTTCTGCTTGGAAACTCAGCACTTTCCCGATGCAATGAATCATGAGAATTTCCCGAACTGTCTGCTTAAGCCGAATGAGACATACCGGCATACTACGATTTTAAAGTTCAACGTCTAGGGAGTGTAATTCCATTTTTCTTGAGTAATTATTTTCTCTTCACCTATGCATTTCGCTGATGCAGCATAAATTTGCGTAATTAGTATCAGAAAATTGTTTTAATCATACAAATTTCGTGATATTATAGAGTCACCTCTTGAAGAATAACTATCCCAGAAAGCAACCGTACAATGACTCACGGTCGTAGTATTCATGTGCGACACCACCGATGCTGTGACTTTTTTTTAATCACAGAAAAGGTGGCGTCCAGGTGTATGAAAAATATTTATAAATCTTTACAATATAACAAAATAGTTGAAATTTTTCCTTGACATTGATTAACTCCTGGGGGCACAATGATTACAACCTGATCAGGCGGCATACTATCACAGATAATGGAGGCGCTTATGAAAACTAAAGCGTTTTGTGCACTTATTGCACTATCAGTATTGGTCCTTATTGGATGCACCGCCTGCGACAATGATCCAACTTCAGGAAGTATAGATCTTACGGAGGATAGACTTCTTTTGTGTAATCCTGCCGGTTGGGATATTCAAGAACACTCAGATGCGTATGCAGTAGGTCCCGGGGAAGGCGTCCCAGTTGATCACCTTATGTTTATTGCGAACACGGAAAACCCAGATATAGTTGCATGCCAAGCGAATAATGGAGCGAACGTTATAGACGGAGGTTTCATTGATTTTACCGGAGATATCCCCATAGTCACGCTCAGCCAGGGAGGAGCTTATCATCTCAAAATCACCACCAACCCTGATGAATCTAACCCTGTGCTTTCACTGAAGGCTGCTGACAGCAGTGCTTTAGTGGATGAGATGTATTTTTCTTTGGGAGGTGGTGCTTAGCATACAGAAATTTGGTTTCTTTTGAACCGGTCGTTTCCTGTGGGATTCAAGAGGTATTACATAGGTTGCAATACGACCGGTTCACTTTGTACCCGGTACAACGTGTAACGTAATGATGACTTCTGTTGTTATACCGTTACCAACAGACAAGGAGAAACCGTGAAGACTTTCGTAACTGTGTGCAATAACCTACTTACCCATAAAGCACTGCAAACCATAAAGATTGGTGCATACAGTATTCCTGCATACGCAATTGTGTGGATGTTAGTGAAAGTCGGACTCCGTTTAGTCAGAGAACGTTCCTGA
>CAZTUL010000100.1:0-5011 GCA_964616275.1 uncultured Spirochaetaceae bacterium
CATAGGAATATTCGTTATTTTTCATGATACCTGTCTTGACAGAGGGCTTAGCTCCGATGGAGCGCGAAAACGATTGACGCGCCTTATTTTTTGTGTAACTGCTCCGTATTTTGTTCAGAAAAGTGCGCCTTTCTGGATGAAATAACCCGTGACCTAGATTAAAGAAAATTGCTATTTATGTATGGAGTAGGCATCTTTTACCAAAGCCATCGTGATGGTCTGTTCCGGCAATTTTTCGAAGAGTAATTACCATAGATAATCACTATGTGATACTTTTAAGTAGTTTAAAAATTCTCTATCTTAATCAGGAAAAAGGTTTAGTTATCCTTTACAAACTTAACCATCGCATCTAGCACTAAATTAGATATCCTGCTAAACAGATGCTATTAATAATTCTTCACAATGGAGATGTAAATCATGGGCACGCATAAATCAAAGCCAATAGATTTATTCAACATTGAAGTAGGGGAGAGCCTGTTACATCCGAATTTTTTACAAACCATTGAACCTGGAAAAGAAGGCGTAAGAGAAGTTCTTAAACAGTGGGCTGATGGATTTGTTGATCGTGACGGTAAGTTGGTGAAAGAGTTTCAAACTACATATAACTCCGTATTTTGGGAACTGTATTTATTCGCTTTATTTAAATCATGGGGAGTGTCAAATAACTTTAAATACTATGCCCCTGATTTCAATATCAGAGAGTATGGTGGAATCTGCATAGAAGCAGTAATTGCTAATAATACAAATAATTCAGACCCAGAATGGATTAACTCAGGTAAGGAAATTGTATTTCCCAATCTAGGAGATGCGGAAACTCTCGACAAATTCGTAACAGAATCCACAATACGTCTCTCTAATGCCTTCTTTAGCAAACTCAAGAAATTTCGTAAAGAGTATTTAGAACTGGAGCATGTTAAATCTAAACCGTTTATACTCGCAGTTGCTCCATTTGACCGACCTTGGTTTTATATGCAGGCATCTCAAGCAATTTCTCTATTACTATATGCAAAAAGGGTAAAATCTGACGGAAAAGGTAGATGGATATTTGAAGCAGTTGAATATGTTGAAAAAGAAAATGGAGCTCAAATAGATTTGGGAATATTCAATAACAACAGCTGTACTGAAATCAGTGCTGTAATTTTCTCAAATGTAGCGACTTTCGGTAAAGCTCAAGCATTGGCATACAAAATTCAGCAATTTCCAGTGATGTTCATGTGGGCTCGTTTTAATGAAAGCCAATTTGGCAAACCTAATATGGGGGTATCCTGGGGACGTGATTATGATGAAAGCCTTGATGATGGAATTAGCATCTATCTAAACCCTTTCGCATCTAATCCAGTGCCTGAAGGATTTGTGAAGAAATTCCAGACAATCCATAGAGATGTTTTTGAAATCGAATCTGCAGATAATTCTCTTCTCACAAGACTTACCCACCAATTTTCTTTCTATGATGATGGTAAAACAGTCCAAGATGACCTAGAAGAATTAAATGAGATGATTAGCAAGTTATAAAGATTTCAGTTGGATCGACAACAAGTGAATAATGTATGAAAGGAGGTCCCTCGTAAGTGCTGGTTGCAGATAATCCTCAATTTGCGGAACTGCTTCGGAGTGAAAAACGAATAGTGTTCTTGTGTGGAACCGGCTTTTCTATGTCTTTGGGATGTCATGGATTGAGCTGGTCGAGATGGTTATCTGAAGGATGTAATTATTTAAATGATATCAAGGTGAGTCAGCTGACTGATTTGTTAACAGATACTACACCAACAGGGCTTATTAGAGCGGCCAGTTTTTGCTTGTCATCACTTAAATCAGCGGGCACCTATACCGATTTCATGGATTCAACGGTGGGGAGCCTGAAACCTCAAAGCAGAATTCTATCTTCCGCTATCACCTCAATAGCTCGCTCTGGTGATGTTTTTGCCACAACAAACTATGACATGCTCATAGAAAAGGCAACAGGTCAGAAATCGGTAACCTATAATAGTCCTGCAAGCATTCTTGGAATATTGAATAGAGAAGAACAAACAAGGGTTATCCACATACACGGGGTGTATGATAATTTATCAAATACAGACGATATTATTGCTGACGATACGCAATACGCTGAAATAATTGAGAATCAGGCCGCCCAATTCATTCAGAATCTAATAAGTACTTATCCATTAGTTATTGTTGGCTGTGGTGCTACAGTAGACGACCCTAATCTCAAAGGGTTCTTGTCTTTCGCTGCAGAAGAACTAGGACTCAATGTATCGTATTACTATTTACATTGTGGAGAGACGCCTCCGGCAGACTTGAGTGGTAACATGACACCAGTTTGTTATGGAGAGCATTATGATGCTCTACCAGGAGCAGTAACCGATATTGCGCAGTATAGACTAAAGCATCGATTTCGGAACAGGGCTCTCATAAGAGTAAATCCATATATAACTGTTAATTCTGATAGTTCTGCATATAGTCGGCTTCATTATACAAGCCGTTTTATGAAATTTGTCGGAAGAAATTTGGAACTGTCAAAGCTAAACAGTTTCCTTGGAAACGAGCATCAGTTTTCATGGTGGGCGGTTATAGGCCCCGGTGGGATTGGTAAAAGTCGTCTGATTCTCGAATGGTTAAAACAACTACCAGGAGATTGGTTTGGCTTCATCAGCAATACATTAAACAAAATAGAAGCTTATGGACAGTTTATACCGTTTAGTAATACGGTTATAGTATTTGATTATGTTAATGGCAATGCTGGGAATTGTGCTCGAATCATCAGTGAATTATATTCGGTTTTTGATGAAAGCATTTACAAGATCCGTATTCTCTTTTTGGAAAGGGATTACTTAGAAGCTAAAGACAACTGGCTAGATACTATTGTAAAACAGCTAGACCCACCAGTCCGAATGGTTTTTTCTATTTATTCATATCAGCGAACCGACAAAGCCATGCTTGTACCGCTGATGTTTTCTCCTATGAGTGTGAGTGATGAAAAAATCTATGCGATGTACTATTTGGATGCGTATTTGTCTTCTGATATAGGAGCATTACTAAGGGCTAGATATTCCGGCAAATTTTCAGATTTAGCAGACAGAATTGTTGATGACTTTCACAGAGACTTTCCAGAAGAATACAGAAGACCGCTCTTTCTCAGCATATATTCAGAAGTGTGGATATCAAAAGATGGTGGTTTAGGCATTCATACTGTACGTGATTTGCTTTCTGTTTTTATGGAAAAGGAAGAAAACCAATGGTTAACCCGATTCCATAATGACAAACAATTACTAAAAAGTTATCAAAAACTACTCGCACTTGCTTCAGCAACATACATGGTTTGTCTTATTGATCCAGCGGGATTTCTTCAGTCAGATGCTGACGCTTTGCTGCATTTTGTTTCAGATGAATGTAGATTAGGCGGTAAGGGGTCTTCATTTGCTGACTTGTTCATTTATCAAGAGTTGGCCTACAACAATGATGATAAAAGCGAAATGCTTGAAGTAGACTATACGGATAAGGTCTATGATGAGGTACGTTTAGAGGATGAGATAGAGCATACACAAGACGATCCGAACCAGCTAAGGCACAATGAGAAAGGTGAGCCAATTCTTATAACTATACTGGAACCGCTGTACCCTGATATTATACGTGCTTTCATTGTAGACTATTATATACCAAAGGCAGACTGGATATCTTTCACTGAGTTGGCACGTGATCAGACTACAATGGAGTTTTCATTATTCTTGATACATGCGATGAAAGATTTTCCCGATACCGACTGTTTCAAGAAAATGGCTTTCTTACCACCTAAGGATACAGATCGTTTTGGATATTATATCACATTACTTAGTTCATTAAGAGTAGTGGATAATCTCTGTCAAGCTGTAGATGTTTTGATGGCTTCTCCTGTTTCAGATGATTTCGGAATATGGGAGTCGGAAATATGGCGGCGCATTGCAATAGTACTTACAGAGCAAAACGAGTTGGATGAGTTGTATAGGACAGGATGTCAGTATTTCGACTTTGTTGGGAAGAGGTTGAATAATCAGACTATTTTAGATGCCGTCCCCGATGTGGTAGAAGCATTCTTTGTTGGTCTGCACAACGCAGAGAGAGTGAACGAGTTTGCAAATCTGGCGGAGCGTCTTACAAAGATAACAGAGTCTAACTCGCAAGACGGTTTCCTAGCTACCAGCTGTATAGAAGCATATCAGAAACTTGCTATACATTATGCTAGGGCAAATGATCTCAAAGGTGTACGAGGCTCATGGAAAATCATGATGCTATTTACACATCGATTTCCTGGTGATGTTGATAACGGCAGAATAGTATCAGAGATTGCTGAGCAACTTTGCGATTGGTATTCAGATCGAGGGGCAATTGGAAGGGTAGCCCTAATTATTAATGAAATTAGAACTATATATGCTGAATGCAAAACCATCGAAATTGCAGAGGTGCTTGCTGTATTAGAGGCAAATGCTTATTTTAGATATAAGAAAAGCGAGGAAGATTCCATCAACATTGAAGATAAAATGATGTCTTCAAAATCTTGCGTTTCCTTACTATATGAAACATACCCCGAGTCAGAGCGAGTTATACTTGCATATTCGTCAATATTGGCGGATAGCTTTATGGATCAAGCTGATTTTCAATCACCAGTTACAATTGAGGATTGTGAACGATTCAAAGATTGGAAAAGTAAATGTTCCAACTATAAACTTGAAATGTCGGAACACTATTGTCGTGTCTTATTTGCAAGATGTTCATATTTACGTGGTATTGGCGAAGAGAGCAAGGCAAGAAGTATTATAAGCGAAATGCGCGGTATAGGTCGTGAACTGAGTCGATGCTTTGGAGAAAATGATGTAGCTGACATGGTTGAATTTATGGAAGCGAATTGGATGCTTATATAACAGTAACCGTTTCGATCCTTGATCAGTAAAGTGCGACATTCTCGGATGGATGAACCCGTTATGTAAATTAACCAAATTGCTATTTATGCATGGAGCAGGCATCCTTTACCAAAGCC
>CAZTUL010000101.1:0-4696 GCA_964616275.1 uncultured Spirochaetaceae bacterium
TGCTCCTGATGGAATACATTCGAAATGAGAGTAAATCTATAAACCGATATCTTATGGATACTTAACCAAATTCGGATAATTCAAATCTTGGCAGTTCCCAAGCTGAAACATCATTTTCAACAAGAAACGAATTCGCCCATTCAACCCATTTGGAAAAATCAGAACCTTGATAATCATGGCCGAGACGACGTTTGCCCTCTGCACTTATGGTCTCGACATACACCCTGACTTGATTCAGTTTCACCATTCTTTCGGTTTCATGAACTAACTTCTCAATCCTGGACTTATTGACCTGTTGCAATCGCTGTTTCTCCCGCCTTTTTTCATCCTCAAGCCTTTGTTCTTCCCGTTTTACTGCAAACCAGGCATCAGACTCTTTCTTGGATGTGGCGACCCGGATCATATTGATGATGATGTCATTCAACTGATCTTCGATCCTGATATTCTTGCCATCATGCCACGTGTTCCTCGCATGATTCCTATAGGGCTTGGTGATAATCTCGAAACCGAGCCTCCCAGTTGGTTCGTAGGAATACCGGTCATAAGAACTCTTGCTATCCTTGATTACATATCTTTTGGAGGTTTCAGTAATGCGAAACGAGATGTAGACATCAAGTACCTTCACATAGATGGGATTTGCTTCTCTTCGAGGATTTCCATATGTATAATTTTCCTTGCCGGGGTCTTTGGGTTTTGGGCTAATAGAATAGTTGCGCTTTTCAAACTCATCACAAAGCGTCTGAAGGATCGCCAAAGCTCGAGAGATATTATCTGGCCCGACACTGACGTCAAAGGCATTGTCGTCACTCGAATTACATCTTCCGTAACCATAATAAGTCTTCAAGCGCTTTTTTGATTCTTTCAGCTTCACTGCAGTGTTCAGGACATACTGGTTGGTGAGCTTGATGTTGGGATTACATACAATCTTCCTTTCGGGTAGAGCTTCTTGTTGAACCAGCTGTTCCTCTAAAGCGAATGCTTCTGGAACCAAGTGTTCGACTTCCTTGGATTCAAGAACTTCTGGACTGCTATACACCCTTCGAACCTTCGGACAATCTTCATAAACTGGCAGCGGTTCTTTATCCAATTTCTGGCCACTGGCAACCTTGTTCCAATACCCTACCCCAGGTACGGGTATGTGCAATTTCCTGCAGACTTTGGCAATCGCCACATTGGAGATACCATACCGCTGGGCAACCTTGTATACAGGCTCTGACCATACTTGCTCATATAAAGTTTCGCGGTCATAGAATTCCGATTGGTCTCTCATATCATCCCCCTAACACACTAACCGGCAGATCATTCTGTATCGTCCCCTTTCCGGGGATAATGGAAATAAAAGTCTTACGTTCCAAACCATCCTGTCTAGAATCAATTCAGTATATCATGCAGACAAGTACTCAAATGACCAATGCTTGAATACATACCTAGTAAACACGAGATTCATACAAAAGCATGTTGAGAACTTGTTCGAGTAGTCCACAAGGAGATGTAAAAAATGAAAATCAAATATCTGGAAGATGTGATGCTCTGGATATTCCAAGAGTTGGAATCGATCAATCATGGAGAGATTCATGTTACTTTTAAAGTACATGACAGTCGTGTAACTCTCATAGAAAAAGCGAAGATTGTAAAAGAAAAACCATTGAGTTGAGAATTCTTTTCAACTATGTGGTTCTGCTAGTGAAAATACCAATCTCAGAGCGGATTATCGGCTATTCAATCTGTTCGACCATATTGTGAACGTTGGAGAATTCTTTGGTATTGCTATTTTCATTACCAAATCAACTAATTCTTTATTTCTAACACTTTTAACTATAGAATATAACCAACGATGCCTACTGGAGAAATATTATGATCTTATTCCTCAAGGAAATTGTACAGAAAGTGGTACTATCTCAAGCTTTCATTACTGTGATAGCTGGAGTTGGTGTATTCGCTATTTCTCAATGGATAATAATAACAGTAACAAACCCCTACCAAACTTATTTGAAGGCCGCTAGCGATCTCTCCCGAGAAATGTTGAAGCTAACTCATAAATACACCAACTTTAACCTCAATGAAAATGAGCAGGAAACCATCAGAAATGTGAATGCTGCATACCTATCAGCCGTATGGAACTCTGGCTGGTTTGGAAGAAAGAAACGAAGAAAAAACGGGTTTGAGGTGGCACAATGTATAAATGGAATCATTGGAGCAAGCCAGCCCTCAACGACAGGAAAAGCAAAAGGTACGTCCATTGTGGATATTTCACGGATTGAAAAATTCGATAGGAATTTGAAGATTCAGTATAGAAATTGATGCTTCTGAAAAACCCGTCTATCTATAATCAATGGAGAGAATTAAGTAAATGGGAAAAACCACTGAAGATTTTTTCAAGAAAAAGAAAGATTGGTCTATTGCGAAGGATGATCTTTTAAGAAGCTATCTGAATGCTTACATGGCAAAATTGTTCCATACCCACAAACCTACCATTTATTTGGATTGTTTTGCTGGTGCTGGGAAATTTGGTTCAGGATGTGTTCCGTATCAAGAGAAAGTGGATGGATCACCTCTCATTGCCCTCGACGCAATTCGTAATGCGGTCAAGTCCACGAAAATATATAATCCGGTATATTTGGCTTGTTTTATCGAGCCTGAATATTATAAAGAGCTTGAAACTAACATACGACTATCACAGCATCCAAATGACAAGTACAAGATATATTCTGGAAGCTATCCTGGAGAGATAAAAGCTGTAATATCCGATATCGAAAAATCTGGGGATATCCCAAATTTATTCTGCTACCTCGATCCGTTTGGAGTAAAATACCTGAAATTTGAAACGTTCAAGCAGATTAGACGCTGTAAACTTAATAGCATTGAATTACTTATAAACTTTAACTCCTTCGGATTCCTTCGGTATGCTTGTGGAGTATGGAAAATAAGAATCAAAGAAATTGAAATTGATAAAGCTGAAGAGATGAATGAACGAGACCCATTGATGAATATCGAAAATGGAGATTGTCTAGCTAGACTTGATGATGTGATGGGCACCTCGGAATGGAGACGTATCATTGAAGATTATAGAAGGGACAAAATAACCGGCTATGAAGCAGAGTCAGGTCTGGCAGCGTTATACAAACGACAACTTAAGCAAGTTCTCGATTTTAAATATGTATTAAGCATCCCCATTCGATTAAATGAATCTAGTCATCCAAAATATAGAATGGTTTATGCTACCAATCATGAAGATGGTGCAACTATCATGGGAAATGTTATGCGAGGCCGACAAGACTATCTTTACGAACAATACTCAATGATGAAGTCTGGAGGCTGTCGCGGTTTATTTGAAAGAGAAGATTTACTTGTTCGTTCGTCTGTAGAGGAAAACGTCATTGACTTTCTTAAAGGTAAGGGAGAGCTAAGTGGAAATGAGTTTTTCGCTGGCTTTTATGATGAGAAATTTCTTACAGCTAAACTTTTAAAAGTTATGAAAAAATTGGAAGAATGCAATAGAATTACGATACGTAGAGACCCAGAAACCAAAGACAATGGCAAGCCGTTCAGATTTTATACGGAGGCTCAGGGTAAACATCTGTATATTAGACTGAATGAATAGTATACTCATTGATAGAGGGAAAAGTATGAAAAATGATGAGATCCTATTCGGTACAAAGGAATGGGCTCCCTTTAATTTTAATTTCATGAATGGTTGTTCCAACGATTGTTCATACTGTTATGCAAAGGAAATGGCTATCCGATTTAAAAGAAAAACCTCTGATACGTGGAAAAATGAAGAGCCTGTATCCATGCAAGGAAAGTCGTTTAAGAAGCGTAACGGTAAGATAATGATTCCTTCCTCCCATGACATAACACCTGGAAATATTGAAATTGCGTTAGCGGTAATTAAAAAATTGCTTGAAAACGGAAATGAGCTACTCATAGTAACAAAACCGAACTATACTTGTGTGAAGCAAATAATCGACCAGTTTGACAGTTTCAAATCAGCTATACAAATGAGATTTACCATTGGATCCGTCTCCGATGATGTTCTGAAACTGTGGGAACCTGGTGCACCTGCATTTCAGGATAGACTTAGATCACTACGATATGCTTATGATAAAGGGTACTCAACTACCATTTCTGCAGAACCCCTGCTGGATGAGACTCCAGATGCCCTATATGATGCGCTTCATCCATATGTAACTGGTTCAATATGGATAGGGAAGATGAATTTTCCGGATAGACGTGTAAAAATGAATTCTGCATCAACTGATGCTCCCGCACACGTAAGAGCGTTGATAGAAGCACAATCTGACGAGAAAATCATAACAATGTGGAAGAAATATCAGACCAATCCAATGATTGAATGGAAGGAAAGTATCAAAAAGGTTATAGCAGCTCATAATCTCTAGAATATTTCTAGTTGGCAGATAAAAGGCTTAACTCTAATTGAATTTTTGGCCATGCCAGTTGTCAGTAACAATCAAATGCAATTGGCTTTCTATCTATTTAGAAATACTGATAGTTATTTAAATCATTCCAAACTGAAATAGACTAGCAATAATTTAATTATGAAACCCTATAAAGATCCTTCATGCAACAACATTATTGTCTTGCCGGCCAAGCATAGATGGATGGTTGCCAGGCTAAATATAATGATACAATAAAGAGATTTATAATTGTGACAAGAATTGTTAAGACAGTAACTTAC
>CAZTUL010000102.1:0-4520 GCA_964616275.1 uncultured Spirochaetaceae bacterium
GAGCTATGGAAAAATCAATCATCCCTTGATGATCTTGAAAGACGTAGAAAAGCAGAAGAAGAACGTTCAGCTATTTTCAACAATCCAGATATTGAGATTAAAGACAAAGACATCCAGGAGATTGCTTCCAATACATTACGGGCCGAACAAGCTAGAAATCCAATGGTGCTTGTGTCCGAGCAAGATATAACCAGCCCTCTGGTCAAGAAATTACTAATATCACAGACACGGAATAAAAATACTCTACCGTCCAATGCGTATAGTGGTAAATTGGCAATCGATGTCACTGATAGTTTCGCTTTGAGAGCCGCCCTCTTGATGGAAACTCTTCTTCAAGGTTTTAAGGAGCGGCGATGGGATTTTGCGATTGAAAAGGAAGAAGATTCCCCTCACCCCCGTATGTTTGTGAATTTGTTTGGGCAAAGAATATACTTTGCCATTATTGAACCTGTCTCAAATAAGCGGTTTCCATTGACTGAAAAAGAGCGGAAAACATATGAAGAAGATCACCATTATGGGAGAGTGCCAAAATATAAATACATCCCTACCGCTACTGGTCGATTGCTTTTATCAATTAATGATGGCAAGAGGGTGTATCAATCCTGGGAAGATCGAGGCAAGCAACTCATCGAGGCTTCAATCAAAGAAATAATGTTGGGTTTCATTTATGTCGCAATTCAAAGTAGCAATGAAGCTATCCTGGCTCTTGAGCGAGAACAAAGATTGAAATTGGAACAAGCCAGAAAGCTTGAGGAAGAACGATTAAAGAGACTTGATGTAAAACGATATGAGAAGCTAATTGCAGACTCTGAGGCATACAGCCAGATGAGGAAAATTCAAGATTATGTTGAGTATGTCAAGAATCAAGTACAAGCCCAAGCTCCAGACCCGGATAGTGAAATTTCGAAATGGTTAGAATGGGCGCAATCGAAGATGAACAATCTCAATCCTTTGAAGAATGGGTTCCCAAAATTCTCAATTGATTGATATCAAGAAGGTAAAGACAATTCCATTGAAAATCTCTCGAAATTTTCTAAAGATAATGGCTAGAAGCGGCTTTTATTGTTTGCTTTGTAATTGTATTGCTATTAGAGTTAAGAAATAAGGTTCCGTTTAAGTGTTTGTTATTACGGAGATTAGTGTTGCGGAGTATTTCACCTGATTATACTGCTAAGGCATCAATGTTTCCAAACTTGAATTGAACAATCTCGATGGCTTGATGATTGAGCTTGAAATAACTCTACAATAGATGGCATTGCTCCATTTTGGAGGTATAAGTGGCAAAGAGAAAGTTAGAAGGGAGAATGCATACCAAAAATTCAGGTATGAAAATCACAGCTTCACGGCGTGAAATGATTAAAGACCTTGCCTCTGCGCTGCATCCAATTTTACCAGGTTCAGCTCGTAATAATGGGTTTTCATTACGAAGAATAGCAGCCGAAACAAAGACCATGGAGTTTTATAAGGATCAGGGTAATAAACGACTTACTATCGAATATTATTTTGCTGGAGTTATTCGAAAGTATCCCAGAAAACCAAAGACGATAGTCATTAAGATTATGAAAGAGTCCGCGATATGGATGGCGAATAAGCATAGAGAGCTTACGCCTGAGATAAGAAACAAAGTTGCAGACTCTATGGAGACTCTCGGATTTGATGTTAGATCCGAATTACAAAGTATTGAACAACCCGCTTTTCAAAGGATATCAATACCCGGAGATGATTTTCGTATTCTTTTTGATAGGTTAGAATTTCATGGTTTGATTTGTGACGATGTGAAAACACTTTTCTTGCAAGGGCATACTAATGACGCAGTGCGACGTGCCACTGAACTGTTTGAAAAACAGGTGAAAGATATTTCTGGTATCACAGGGCAATTCGGGATATCCCTCATGGAACACGCTTTCGATGAAAACACTCCGTTTATTAAAATCAACAAGTTTGAAAATGCTGATGATAAAAGAGAACAGAGAGGTTTCAGGTATTTAGGAATGGGAGTTATGGGATGCATCAGAAATAAATATAGTCATGGAGATGCAGAACAAGTAGATTTTCAAGAAGCATTTAAGCTGTTGTGTTTTGTCAGTTATTTGCTTGAATTCGTCGATAAGGCTCAATCAATTTGATAAAGTAAGTCTTGGAGAAACAATGGGTTATCAGATGGCTATAAGAAGAGATAAATGATGACAGAACAAGCATTCAATCAAGATATCCATATCAAACAAAGTATCCTGAAAGTTATTGAGTATTTATGAACACGGAGGAGGGTTGCATGGCAAAGATACCTTTACCGGATATTTCCAATCAACATGGTTTGAACAATCTACATCCATATCCAATCCAAATTGGAAAACAGACTATTGAATTCATCCGAGCTACATGGTTCGAAATTTTTCTAACCAATGCGGTAGCAGAGCTGTATGCAGAATCAAGCCCAGAGGGATGGAAATCAAAAGCATTTTCTCGAATGCGAGAACAGGGCATTGAGACATCAGCGATTTCACCTGGTTGGGATAGTCTGAAGAATTATATGGAGTATTTTCGACATGCCAATGTCCATAGTGCTGTGATAGCGTTATGTAGCCATTGGGATTGGTTTATTCGCAAGCTCAGTAATTTCATCTTCGAGTATAAAGATTACTTGAAGATTCCTACGAGTGTTAAAAATTATAAGAATATTGGAATGAAACCAATCCTAGAACAAATTGAGATCATAGAGAAATCATTAGATATTTCACTCTCAATCAAAGAGGCTGATAAAGCAATTCTTAAAGTGGTCTCTGGAATAAGGAATATTGGTGTTCATAATCGTTGGGAGGTAGATGCTAAATACCTAAAATCAAATCCTGATAATTGGAAGATAGGGGAAATTCGTATCATCGAATCTGGAGAATTGAAAAATTGGGGGGAGGTTTTTGTTCGCTGTATTGATGCTATCGCTTACGATGTTGCCGTAACCACTAAGCAGTTTCCAAAAAGAAATTCTAATCATATTCAATAAAGAGAGAGGCGCCCCCAATGGCAGACTTGGCAGATTTTGAAAGACTGTTGGCTGATATGAAAATGCTGCCAAACGAGGAAAAGACTGATGAGGATTTATTCTCCATTTGTGGATTTCCTCATTACGAACGAGTAGCATCCAACGTCTTGGCATTTTTCTTGGATAACAAACGTGAGCATGGTCTGGGGGATTTGTTCATACAAAGCCTGCTTGCTTGCGGAGATATACCATCCGAAGGACTGGATCTGAATTATGAAGTAATGACCGAGGTTCAGACCGATAAAGGCAATTTCATTGACCTGGTTGTGGAATCGGATTCGTATGTCATCATTATTGAGAATAAGATCTATGCATCTCTCTACAATGACTTGGAAGACTACTATAGCTACTATGCTAAAGCGCGAAACAGTAATGTGGGCCCAAGGCAAATTTTTGCCTTTGTGTTGAGCCTTACGAAATTACCATCTATCCACAACAAGTTTATTTTCATAGATTACGGGGACCTGTTTCTTGAAATCAAGACTAGATTGGGAGAGGCAGCCATCAGAGCCAACCAAAGATATCTGTCGTTGCTGTTTGACTTCATCACAAATGTTGAAAACCTGAAGAGAGGAAGTTCTATGGACCAAGAGTTTATCAATTTTGTAAAAGAGCATACTAATGAGATTGACAACATCAACATGCGACTGAAGAAGATTCATGATGATTTTCGGCATGTCGTTGAAGCTGTCAATTCCCAGATTATTGAAAAGTTCCAGACAGATAAAATCAAGCAGTGGGCTTGGAGAAGATTGCCTGAATTCTATGATACCGCGGTTACTGATATCTACCTGGACAATGTGAATATCGCCATCGACGCAAGGATAGATTTGGATGGTTGGGGTTTTACCGTGTTCACTCGAAAGAACAAGAATGGGTTTGAACTTGAGCGATATTTACAGAAGAGGGGTATGACATTCACCATCCAATCTTACAATAAGCTAAAACTTGACAAACATTTTGATATCAATGAAAACAGTATGGTCGTGGCTGATTTTATATCTGGAATTATTGAAAAATTACTGGAGGATAAAGCATAGAAAGGTTTGTGAATCGATGAAAGATTTGGATTCCGGCGGGGGATGGAATAAGTAGAAAGCACTTATCAGATCCCATGACGATTTCCTTTCTCCCTGGCTTCAACAGCCCAGTCGATTGGATCCAACCCCTCGAGCCGGTTGTACTCGTCCCAGTACCTTCTGGCCCATTTGACCAGCAGCTTGGTGATCTCACAGATGTAGGTGGTCCGTCTGAACTCACCGAACTCGGAGTAGCAACCCCCGATGCAGTACGAGCAGGCGCTCTCCACCTCGCAGGTTCTGCACTTCTCTTCGAGTGAGCATTTGGAGCGATAGGCGCCTTCGCGCACCCTCAGAAAGTTCTCCTTGTGGGTGAACCCTTTCTTAGCAGTCCCTACGATGAAATCGGCCTTGTCGACCTGGGTATGCGGCAGCCATCTAATGCACGGATAGATCCTGCA
>CAZTUL010000103.1:0-4404 GCA_964616275.1 uncultured Spirochaetaceae bacterium
CGCCGACAGGGTGGTTAACAGCCACCTGCTCTACCGACTGAGCTACAGGGGAATGCACCATACTTTGTGCGAACAATGGGTAATCTACCGGATTCCCCATTTCATGTCAATAGGGTATTTGCCTGGTATGCTTTCCAGGTAGTTTCAATTATCGTATCGACTGAACTGTAATGTGCACTCCAACCAAGAGTTTCTTTGGCTCTTGCAGAAGAGGCTACAAGTTTTGCTGGGTCTCCAGGACGTCTTTCCACCACACGAGTAGGGATAGGCTGCCCCGTAATCTCCCGTGCTGTTTCAATAATCTGCTGAACACTTAGTCCTTGTTCACTCCCGAGGTTCACGATAAGTGATTTTTTCTGTTGCTCAAGGTAATCGGCTGCTCGTGCATGGGCATCAGCTAAGTCGGTGACATGTACATAATCTCGTACTCCCGTACCATCTATCGTAGGGTAGTCATCTCCAAATATCTGAATCGATTCTCTTCTTCCGCTAGCTACTTCCATAACGACAGGAATAAGATTAGCTGGGTTGCGTTCCAGCCCGGTCATCTTCCCTTCAGGGTCATATCCTGCAGCATTAAAATAGCGAAGAGAAACGTATGTGAGGCCGCATAATTTTTCAAACCAAGCGAGATTCTCTTCGATGGCAAGCTTGGTATACCCATAATAATTTTCCGGTTGTGTGGGATGATTCTCATCAATCGGGAGATACTGTGGTTCTCCATACACTGCCGCAGAAGAGGATAGGATGAACTTGTCTATGTTATGTGCGACACAAGCAGAGATGAGTGTGAGTGTTCCAGAAATGTTATTTTGAGCATATTTTGCAGGATTAACCATAGATTCACCTGCTGCTTTAAAGGCGGCAAGATGGATAACCACATCCCATGAGTGTTGAAGCACTGAGTCAAGAAACGTTCTATCTTGAATATCACCTTTATAGAAAGTTGTTCGAGCATCGATATTCTCAACTAATCCACTCGAGAGATTATCTACAATACCAACACGATTTCCCCGTTTCAAAAATTCTAGTGCGACATGGGTTCCAATATATCCAGCCCCTCCACAGAGTAACACGTTCATAAGACTACCTCGTTCTGAAATTTTTTTAACGCATTAAGAGAAGCTTCGAATAATGGTTGAAATCTCTTCTACCTTCTCTTTGAGCTGCTCTTCTGTTCTTGCTTCAGCCACAAGCCTTAAATAGGGTTCGGTATTGGACTTTCGTACATTAAACCACCAATCGGCAAACTCGATTCGGTAACCGTCCATGTCAAGCACAAGAATAGGTTTTTGATCAACAGCATACTTCTGGTAAAGTGCAGCCATTGCTTCATCTTTCTGTTCAAGTTTAAAGTTTTGTTCACCACTGTTAGCGTAGGTAATAATTGTGTCGATCAACGATGAGAAAGTTTTTCCCTCCTTTCGGAGCTGGACAAGCACTTGTAACACTATGAGGGCTGCTAACATACCTGAATCACAATTGTTAAAATCCCTGAAGTAATAATGGCCAGCAAGTTCTCCACCGAAAATGCCTTCAATCTCTCGCAGTTTTACCTTTGCGTATGCGTGACCAACCTTCCATGTTGTAACACGTGCACCTAATTTTTCCAGGTATTCGGTTGTAGACCGACTGGTCCGGATATCCTGAAGCACATTTCCCTTCTGATTCTTTAAATAATACATGCCAATCACAGCAGTGATATAATCTGGTTGAATGAATCTGCCTTTCTCGTCGATAAACATAACGCGATCAGCATCACCATCAAAAATTATTCCTAGGTCACTTGAATTTGCTAATACAGCGGCTTTAATGTCTGCACAATTCTCTTCTTCAAGCGGATTAGGTTCATGAGCCGGGAATGTGCCGTCAAAATGGTCATACAAGTAATTGTGCTGTTCACCAATGAGGTCTTTAGTGAGCAAGTTTGCCATGCCATGAGAAAGATCGATACTCAGGGAAACTTCACTAAGATCTGGAACGTATGCACGAAGGAATGCGAGATAATCATCTTTAACTGGTTTTTCGACAATTTTTCCGAGCGTCTCCGCCTTTGTAACTGTTCCATTAAGCACTAATTCTTCGAGTTCGCGTAGACCTGAATTTTCACCAACTGGTAAAGCTCCCGTTTTTGATATTTTAAGACCATTGTAAATTGCTGGGTTGTGGCTCGCTGTTATTTGTACTGAGGCATCTGCTCCCAGATGAACAGTAGCAAAGTAGACCATTGGAGTTGTCGCATGACCGATGTTCCATACATCGGCTCCGCTATCGGTTATCCCTTTACAGAGGTATTCATAAATTTCATCGCTTGTGGTACGAACATCCCTTCCTACCACCACGTGATTGCTCTTTACTAGTGAAGGAAGAAAAAATCCTACCTTATAGACGGTATGTTTGTCGAAATCCTTGTTGTAAATACCACGAATATCATACGCTTTGAATGCGCCCATCGGTCTCCTCCTTGATTGCCTGAACAAATTCCTTGGGATTGATTAACTCAAAAAAGTAGGTAGGACCTCCGGAGATGACCACCTTAGTCACCAATTGACTGAATATTTTCTGAAACATATTAGCAGGGCTTGTTGCCTCTGAATCTTTTGCTCCTCTTGCAACAGCTTGAGCATCCGATTTTGTGATTATCTCAATTTTTTCAATTGTTTTTGGGTCAAAGCTTCTTTCGAATTTTACATATGGAGCTTGTTTTTTGCTTGGTTTCAATGAGAATCCAAGCAACGATGGTTTGCGTTCAAAATCTTCAAAGTGAAAGATACCATTCACTTCAAAAATAAATACACCGAATTCGCGAATGATGCCTTCATTCGATGCAAACCAAGTACTAAATGTGCGGTACCCCACAGGGCCGCCAAAACGAGCTTCGAGATTTTCGATGAATTGTTTTGCATCGTCATCCATGAGTATATCTCTCCCTATCTTTTTTTTACTTTATCATATATACTCCGGCGATGAAAGGCAATCGAAAGGTAATGGACGAATACGTAGCGAAGGACTTTGGTAAAATTTTAAAGCGTAACGCATTGAAGATGCGACGTTTAATGCTTACAAACGATACAGATGTAATGCGTGTATATGACCGTAATCTGGTCGATATTCAAGTGACTGTTGATGTGTATGGGCTGTACGCTCGTATTACTGATTATAGTGAGATTGAGTTAGCTGATTCCTATATTGATACTATTTGTGACATTGTTTCCCGGATGGTCTATATAGAGCCGGATCGTGTTGTCTTTCATCGAAGAGTTAAACGCCAGGGTAAGGAACAACATGATCTACAGGATGATGATTCGCTCCTTGTCTCTGTAAGAGAGAATGGTTTACATTTTCTTGTTGATTTAACTAAGCGGATTGATACCGGTTTATTCTTAGATCAGGTTATTGCTCGAGAATCTCTTCGCACGATAAGTGCGGGGAAGAAAGTACTGAATCTCTTCTCCTATACTGGCTCGTTCAGTGTGTATGCTGCTGTTGGCGGAGCAGCGGAAGTAGTTTCAGTCGATTTGTCTTCAACATACACCCAGTGGTGTGAAAAAAATCTGGACGCGAACGGATTTTCAGGGGGTGCGTATCCCTGTGTTTCCCAAGATGCTGCAGAGTATATTCGGAAAGCTGTGAAAGAACGACGGAAATTCGACATTATTGTTTTGGATCCGCCGAGTTTTTCCAACAGCAGAAAAATGGAGCATGATTTTGATGTACAGCGAGATTACATCTACTTTATCAACCTCCTTAACGGGTTATTGGTTACCGGTGGAAAGTTATTTTTTTCCACAAATCTTGGTGGATTCCGTTTCGAGAAGCGAAATATCCACGGATATGAAATACGAGAGATAACGAGGGAAGTCGCGGCCCCGGGATTCTCCGTGAAGAAGAGTTCTCTAAGGAGTTGGATTTTGGAGAAGAAGGAAGATGTGAAGTTAGCTCTGGATCAAGAGTTGACGAAGACAGTCCCTGCCACCGAAGAGGTGGTTGAGCAGGCTGTTGAGGCTGTGAAGCCTTTGGTAGATGTACAAGATGATGATGCGATAATTGATGCCGCAGCATTCGAAGCAGATGAGGAAGATGATGTGTTCGTACTGGATTGGGATGAGAGTGATGTAGTCGAAGAAACCCCACAGTCAGAAAAGAAGAACGCTAAACAGAGACGATACGAACGAAGACACCCAGGTGAGACTGCAGCTCCAGTAACTACTGCTTCAGTTGAGCAGATTGAAACGAAGAGCACCTCACGTAAAGATGATCGACCACAGCGTGATGATCGACCGCGTAGAGATAATCGTTCACGTGATGATAGAGATCGACCACGAGGAGATCGTCCGTTTGACCGAGATCGACCACCGCGCAGGTTTGACAATGACCGACCACGAGGAGATCGTCCGTTTGACC
>CAZTUL010000104.1:0-2458 GCA_964616275.1 uncultured Spirochaetaceae bacterium
CTGATTATTATGCTCCACATGATGATAAAATGCTCTATGTTAAACATCTAAACACTTAACTGGTCTGCTTATTTTGGAATAAAGGATGCATTGGTGTATGAATTCACTATATGACACCATTCGTACCTACACCCAGCAATTTGAAGCTCGTGGAAACAAAGAAGTTATAATAGCGTAGCGTAGGCGGCATTGCTTCAAAAAGATCCTTTTTGTTGCCAGTAGTAGATAGCCAGCTGCGTGCGGTCACGAACTTGCAGCTTCTCAAGGATGATTGAAATAGAATTGCGTACCGTCCCTTCCGTGATGAATAGTCGTTCGGCAATTTCTTTGTTAGAAAGTCCGTTCGCAACATGGTACACAATTTCATTCTCCCGATGTGACAGTACCGACTGTTGCAATGGTTCGGCATAGCTGTGCAGAGCTTTTTCACTGATCACAGGCAACCCCGCATTCACCGACTTAATTGTCATAATCTGTTTCTTTGTATCATCCGATTTCAAAATATATCCTGAAGCACCTGCCTGTAACGAACGATGGATGTTCTGATAGTCATGAAATGTAGTGAGCATGATGATTTTCACTTGCGGGAATGTATCATGGATGATTTTTGTGGCTGATATGCCATCCATTCCAGGCATCTGAATGTCCATGAGAACCATATCCAATGGATGTTCCCTGACGAATTGGACGGCATCGGCTCCTGAAGTGACGGTTCCCACTATGTTGATTTCGGGGTCGGCAGAAAAGATGATCTCCAGACTTTCAATGACCAGACTGTCATCATCGACTAATACTATACGTATGGACATAATCTATTCCTTTAAAGGGAGGATAATAATGAGACGGAAAGTCGTCTTATTATGGTGAATACTGAGACTTCCGTTGACAGCTTCAATTCGTTTACGCATGTAACGTAGACCATTTCCAACGTGTAGAGGCAGTGACTGGTCCAAGCCATCGTTCTCTATTACAGCACGAATGATTGCAGAAGTTCTTTCCATATAGACATTCACCAGAGTCGGAGTGGCGTGTTTCATAATATTCGTCAATGATTCTTGCACTGAAACGTACAGTAATTGATGAATTGCTGCAGGAATATCGGTGAAAGAGCCAGTAGTGCTGAATTGGACAGGAAATGCGAAAGAATGGACTAGTGTGGTAACGCGTTTGAGATCGAGGTCATCATTGGGTTCAATCTGCTGGACAGTTTTCCGTAATTGTCCTAAAGCGGCTCCCAATCGTTGTTCCGCCTTCTGTTGCATAAAGCGGGCTTTTTCGATATTGCCTTGATCGGACAATGCACTACTTGCCTTGAGGGTAACGTGGGCGGCAGTGAGTTCGTGTCCAAGGTTATCATGAAGAATCTCGGCAATCCTTTGTCGTTCTGTTAAACGAGATACCTGCTCTAATCTGTATTGATCGCGTAATAGATGCTCTTCATTTTGAGTCATTCCATGTATTCGTTGGTGCAGGGTATCCACTTCTGCCTGCAACTCTGTTCGTTGCCGTTCCCATAAGAACAGCAGGTATCCCGAAATGATGGCTCCCAAGAGAAACAGGCATGTGAAAAATGAGGGGTTATTGCAGATTGCAATGAGAGCAGGAAGGGTGAACAGCGGTTTGTTATGGACACAGAAATAAAAGATAAATATGGGAAGAAAGATCACGTTTGCCGGATAGTACAGACTGATAATCCCTATGAACAGTGTATCGATTATCATGGTGGAAACCGGTAGTGGCAGACGCCAACGTACCAAGAGGCTCACGATGGTGTAAAGGAATAAAAATATTGTTGAAGCACCGGTAGTGGGGATGATTTGCGTGGTAGTAAGAAGCAGCTGGATACCAATCAAGACCCAATAAATATGGCGGGGTAGGATATCGAGTCTTGATTTAGGCACTCCTATAATCTCCTTTTGCTTCCAATCAACAGGAAAATGCATGCATATACAAGTAGTATGGCATGGGCTTGAATGAAAGCTGAGGTATCACCCGTGAACCATGCATCCAACCCATACGGCAACCAGTATGTAGGCAGGAACATGATATACCTGATGATGGAGCTGGGCAACAGGAACAACGGAAGCGATACTCCACTGAAGAGGCACATGAGTGAAGCAAATCCAGAGAATATACCGAAAGAAATATTATAGGATTTGAATAACACATTCCATGCTAATGTCATGGATAGGCACATAATACCGAAGGTTAGATAGAGGGTGAATAGTGCAAGCCTACCCGCGACTGCATTGCCATGTATGATGAGGCTGCCCAGAAGCAGTATGCATATCTGTACCACTAATAGGGAGAGGTAGCCCAACAGATGACTCGAAAGATAGCGCAGTGTGCTTATAGGTGAGGCTGCAATACGGACGGAGATTCCTTTCATACGATCCTCTACTACTGGACGGCTCAACAGGAATGATGAGTAGACGATGATCATGCCATAGAGGCTGAG
>CAZTUL010000104.1:2558-4273 GCA_964616275.1 uncultured Spirochaetaceae bacterium
CCGTATTCGCCAGTGCCATGGGTGTGCTGTAGTTTCGGACGATGGAAAAGAATGCGGTATTGGGTAGGGGAAAGTACAGTCCTATGAGCATAGGTGCTACCGAACCATAGGTGCTTAGGATTGCATTCGATGTTTTTACTGAACCAGAAGCTAGCATGATTACAGAACCTAACAGTTGATGGAAGACGATGGAGAGCATCATCACAGGTAACACCAAATGGAGCATGGGTAGTGGAGCCTTGAGAATCAACACGGAAAACAGTATGACTACGAGTGTTTGGAGAAAACTGACGATAGCTGCGGTTGTGAGAATGGAGATGACCAGCTTACGTAAATCACCGGGAGAGGCTGAGAGTCTATCTTTCATGGGGGAAAAAAAGTCTGATCCAATGGTCTCAAAACTCAAGGAAGCTCCATAGATTTGGAAGGTGAGAGCAAAGCCAATAGTCAGTACGGTAAGAAAAGGGAGACTCTGTCCATGAATTCCTGAGAAAATAGAACTTTTCGTGTAGATGAAATTGAAAAATGCAATGAGCACCACAGGGAACCCTATGAGAATTAGGTGTCCAAACAGGTCTCTTGCACTGCGTTTCAGATTGAATATGAACATATTAAGCCTCGTCCCGTAACTGTTTACCAGTGAGCGTTAAGAAGACATCCTCTAGATTCGGTTGTTTCGAGTTCACGTTCACGATAGTCTGTCCGGATAATACGGCAATGATTTTATCGAACACGGTGATTCCTCCCGGGACAACTATGTGATACCGGTTATCTATAAGTGCTGCTTCCTTAATTTCCGGTATTGCCCGTAATTCCTTCAGCTTCTCTTCAGATGAGATGCGTACATCAATAAGGATATGGGAATCACCTTTGATTCGTGCAATGAGTTCGGGAAGAGTGCCACTTGCTATCGTGTGGCCCTGGTCCATGATGCATATTTTAGATGCAACAGCCTCGACCTCTTCAATGTAGTGAGATGTGTAGAGGATACTCGCCCCATTTGAGGCTAGTCTTTTGACGAACTCAAGAATGAAGTTTCTCGATTGGGGGTCAATACCAACAGTTGGCTCGTCCATGATAATCAGCTCGGGGTCATGCATAAGGGCACAGCCAATGTTCAATCGGCGTTTCATTCCTCCGCTGAAGTGTTTTGTCTGTTCTTTTAATCGACCTTCCAGCCCGATAATCTGAGCAACTTCAGGAATTTTCTGTGCAATCTGTTCCTTGGACAGACCGTAGAGGCTACCGAAGAATGCGAGATTATCCTGAGCAGACAACTCCTCATAGATGGTGAGCTCTTGGGTCACATACCCAAGTCGACGTTTAATATCACGGTTTTTACCATTTTGATGAGTGCCGAAAACGGTAATATCTCCATCATCGACTGGAATAAGCCCGATGATGGCTCGAATACATGTAGTCTTACCTGCTCCGTTAGGTCCGAGCAATCCAATAACTTCACCCTTTGACATTTCCAGATTGAAACTGTCCAAGGCAAGGTTCCGACCGAACCGTTTCATCACATCTTCCATTTTGATAATCATTTCCAGCTCCTATATATTCAGTATAGAAAGGAGCAGTAGCATGGTGTAGTGACAAATGTAATGTTTTTCAACTTTAAATCGTCTATCTCTATTGTACCTTTATAAAACCTTATTTGAGCATAACTCATGACAAAAGAAGAAAAATAGTTTGCAATTATGACATAGATATCC
>CAZTUL010000105.1:0-4227 GCA_964616275.1 uncultured Spirochaetaceae bacterium
TCTCAGAATAACATACGTAAGAGTATAGCATATTTTTTTGTGTGATAACCAGAAATGAAACAAGAACATTTGTTTGCTATATCTAACTTTTTTCTTGCTTCAAGCGATTCGGCATGATATTCTAATTAAGTAAAAACTTAATTAAATGGCTGAGGGAGGTTTCCTATCCCAGATTTATTTGAAGTGCTTCGTGCACTATCCGATCGAACACGATTCACCATCATGACGATGTTGCTCTCCCGTGATTACTGCGTTGGTGGAATTGCAAGGATCCTTGAAATTTCTGAGGCAGCGGTTTCGCAACACCTAAAAGTACTGAAGGATGTGGGGCTTGTGGTGGGATCTAAACGGGGATACTTCATGCACTATCAAGTGGAACAATCAGTGCTAAACAGTCTCGCGACAGCGTTACAGGAACTGACTGAGCAAGAACAGGACATCACAGGAGGCTGTAAGCCGCGGGCATCAGATAATTGCGTGTTATGCCACCCAGAAAGAGCAGAAATTTAGTGGGGCAAGAAGAGCTAGGCGATAGAACTAAAGAAAGTGGAGGTAAGGAAAATGAGAAAAGTCGATGTATTGGTTATTGGAGGAGGAGCATCTGGTTTACAGGCTGCAATCACCACCAAATCAACCTATCCTGAGAAAGAGGTCGTTCTTATAAGGAAAGAGCAACAAGTATTGATTCCCTGTGGTATTCCCTATATTTTTGGTTCATTGACAGATAGTGATAAGGATATTCTTCCCGACAAGCTTCTCTCCAGTGTAGGAGTGGAAATAATTATTGATGAGATAGTAGATATTCAGGTGGATGCTCATTCCTGTCATACAAAGGGGGGAGAAGCCCTCATGTATCAGAAATTGATTCTTGCCCTTGGGTCCATTCCTACGAAACCTAAGTGGTTGAAGGGAGCAGAGCTGGAAAATGTATTCACCATCCCGAAGAATAAAGTATACCTCGACGCAATGCTCGAGAAAATTGCAAGTGTTAAAAAGATAGTGGTAATTGGCGCCGGATTTATTGGTGTAGAGGTCTCGGATGAATTAAACAAGAAAGATTACGAAGTTACTCTCGTAGAGATTGAAAAAACAATTCTGAGTAAGGCTTTTGATGAAGAGTTTGGGAAAATTGCGGAGGATCATCTTCGTGAGCGTGGAGTAAATCTTGTTACGGGCGAGGGTGTTTCCGAAATTATCGGAAAAGATGGGAAAGTAACCGCAATTACGCTTTCGTCGGGAAAGAAACTATCAGCAGATGCGGTAATTCTCTCGATGGGCTACGCACCAAATACAACAATTGCAGAAAAAGCTGGTTTAGAATTGAACGAATTCGGCTTTATCAGGACCTGTGAGTATATGCGTGTTGTTCCCTGTTCGACAGATATTGTTGCCGTAGGTGATTGTGCTGAAAAACGTGATTTTATCACTCGTAAGTTAGATAGAACAATGCTTGCTTCTACGGCGTGTGCTGAGGCACGAACTGCGGGCATGAATTTGTACACATTGAGTCCTTGTAAGCCGTTTACTGGGACGATTGCCATTTATGCTACGGCAATCGGTCTTCATGCGTTCGGAACAGCAGGAATTACCGAAGCACGAGCAATCCAAGAGGATTTTGCAATTATCAGTGGTAGTTTTACAGGTATGGATACACACCCAGGAAATCTGTCTCATTCACACAAACAGACGGTAAAACTTATTGTTGCTGCCGATTGCGGCATGATTCTTGGTGGTGAGGTATATGGTGGTTACAGTGCTGGGGAACTTACTAATGCGATTGGTTTTCTCATTCAGAATCGAGTGACGGTGAAGGCGTTGCTTACCATGCAGATAGGAACTCAGCCACTGTTAACAGGTTCTCCTGCTGGATATCCCTTGATTAAAGCTGCCGAGGTTATTGTTAAGAAGATGAGGTCGTAGACCCCTGCTATGGGAACTAGTATGTGGGAGTATCCAGTCATGTATTTGGCAGGATACTCCCTTTTATTGGAGGTGTAGTTTGTTGGAAATATTTGGTCCGGTACCTTCTCGACGTCTTGGTCAGAGCTTAGGAATCAATAACATTCCGCCGAAACACTGTACCTATGCATGCGTATATTGTCAGTTGGGTAAGGCTCTTTCTATGCACACGGAAAGACAATCATTTTATACTCCGTCTAAGCTTTTCGAGGCAGTAAAAGAGCGGCTAGCAATGGAGCAGGATCAAGGTAGAATCGTAGATTATCTTACTATTGTACCCGATGGAGAGCCTACGTTGGATATTCATCTTGGAGAACTCATTACTCTGCTACAAAGTCTTTCAGTGCCGATAGCAGTAATTACAAATGCTTCGCTGATCCACTTGCAAGATGTTCAGGATGCACTAATACTCGCTGACTGGGTCTCGGTGAAGGTAGATGCAATAACCGATGAGGTGTGGAAAAGAATAGATAGGCCGCATAAACAGGTAATTCATGATGAATTACTGGAGGGACTTCTTCAGTTCTCTGCACGATATAACGCAGAATCTCACCATGTACTCATGACAGAGACCATGCTTATAGAGGGGGTGAACACAGGAGAACAAGAACTCCGTGCAATTTCACAATTTATTGCAAAATTACAACCTGACACTGCTTACTTGTCTGTTCCTACGCGACCTCCAGCTGAATCCTGGGTATTTCCAGCAAGTGAAGATTCACTCGCTAGAGCATACGCAATCTTAACAGAATGGGTTCACTCTGTTGAATATTTGATAGGGTACGAAGGGAACTCCTTCAGTAATTCAGGTGATTCGATAGCTGATCTTCTTAGTATTACATCCGTTCATCCTATGAGGGCAGACGCAGTTGAAGCACTTTTACTACGTAATGGTGATGATATCTCGGTGATACACCAATTGGTAGAGAAGGGCCTCATATCAGTCTCAGAGTATTCCGGTTCTACCTATTATGTGAGGAGCTTTTCTCGTAAATCGGGGAGATAACTTAGAGAGTTCAAGAAAGAAAGTAGGCGATGTACGTGAGTTTTTGTATATTTTCTATGAAATCAAGAAAAAGTGAGGATTGCTATGTCAGATGCCCATACCTACCGAACCAACGTACAATGGAACTCCCAGAGAAAAGGAACACTAGGATCAGAAGGATTACCCGCTTTCGAGGTTGCCACTCCTCCTGAATTTCCAGGTGGACATGCCGGTATTTGGTCTCCAGAGCATCTTTTTGTTGGATCTGCTGAGATTTGTCTCATGACCACATTTCTCGCAATCGCTGAGAAATCAAGACTTGAATTTGTCGCCTATTCTTCCGAGGCAGAAGGTGTATTGGAGAAAGCTGACGGAATACTCCAGATTACTCGAATTATTATTTATCCAAAAATTGTGGTGACACGAGAAGAAGATACCGAGAAAGCACTAAAACTCATAGAAAAGTCTGAAGGATATTGTTTTATATCTAATTCGATGAAAACTGAGGTAAGTATAGAACCTAAAATCGAGGTTCATAAGAATTCCTAATCTCTTTTTAGAGTTTATGTAGTTTAGGTTTATCTTTCTCGGTACCATCGTTACTGACTGAACTCCGAGGAGATGAACTTTCATGAAATCTTTTATTGATTGTATTCCCTGTTTTATGCAGCAAACCATTCAAACAGGACGGCTTTGCGGACTAACTGATTCACATATAAAGACACTTATTGATGCTGTAGGAAAAGAAATTCCCTCAGTCTCCTTAGATAATCCTCCTACGGTCATAGCGGCTCATCTCCAACGTGTAGTGACCGAAGTAATGGAAAATCCTGATCCATTGAAAGCGGTGAAAGTTATGAGCAATACTGCCGCTCTTTCCTATTACGATACAGCCATGAATGTGATTACACATGCAGAAAATCCCTTGAAGGCAGCTTTACAGGTCGCTATTGCTGGAAATATTATTGACTACGGAGCGATTCATGATCTCGATGTACCTGCAGAACTCGAACGTATTATGCAACAGGAAGAGGCTCTCATAGAATATGAGAATGGCGAACTCTTTGCTTTCGATTTGCTTGAACGTGATTTACAAAAATCAGAAACGCTCCTTTATGTGGGTGATAATGCAGGCGAGATTGTATTCGATAAAGCACTTATTACAACAATAAAAAATTTGTATCCTCATCTCATTATTACATTTGCAACTCGCGGGTATCCTATTCTGAACCCAAATTCCCAGTCCTTTGTAACTAGGCCAGCTATTCCTCATCAATCGGCAC
>CAZTUL010000106.1:0-4190 GCA_964616275.1 uncultured Spirochaetaceae bacterium
GTGACATTGTCACAGACAAAATGGGGTGTAATTGATACCCTACATTGGTTTTAAATTATGTAGAATAATTCACTACAATGAGGAGTAATAATCATGATAATTCATGTAACAGAAGATACATTTGAACAAGAAGTGCTCAATTCAGAAGTTCCAGTCTTAGTGGATTTCTGGGCAGCCTGGTGTGGACCGTGCCGAATCCAGGGAGAAATTCTGGATGCATTTGATAAGGATTTGGGAGAAGGGAAGGCTAAAATTTGTAAGGTTGATGTTGATACTGAACAAAATCTTGCCTATGAGTACCAGATAATGAGTATTCCAACAATGCTTGCTTTTAAGGATGGGAAAATTCTGACCAAGCAAGTTGGTGTTAGAAATGAGCAGATGCTGAGGACCATGCTTGGAATTAACGAGTGATCTGAATCAAGAGATTACTCGGCAAGTGCGTAAAGTCCGTCACGATTCACCAATGTAATACCGCCACGGGAGAGGCGCACTAAATTATCCTCTTGGAACCGACTCAACATGCGAGTAACTACTTCGCGAGCGGTTCCCAGATCTCTAGCGATAGCTTCATGGGTGATAGCAAATGAATCATCCCCTGATCGAGCAGCAGCCTCAAGAAGATGCATGGCAAGACGACGATCAAAACTCATGAATACTATTTGTTCAACAACCCACATGACATCACTGAATCGTGATGAGACTAATTCGTTTGTAAAATCAAGAACAGAACTATTAGTTTTTCCAACTTGCTGATACGCATCAGTTGCAATGCGAAGCATAGTGGTTTCCTGTTCTGCCTGTACATGAACATCAAACGTAATATTACGAATGAGACAAGATGCTGAGAGGACGCAGACATCCCGATCGAATAGACGATACAGGGTAATTTCCTTTCCTGTTTCACTGATAATGTAGATTCTTAACAGTCCGGAAACAACCATGAGCAGACCGGTACATTTATTTCTGTCTTCATGTACAAGAGATCCTTTTGGATGGGTAAACTTTATAGTACCATCTATGATAGTTTGACGTTCACTTGGTACCAATTGCTTCCAAAAGGGGAAGTTTTCCTCAAACGCCTGTAAATCCTGATCTTCCAGCATGCCTATCTCCTCTCAAACTCATAGTAATGAAAAGGGGAATGTCGCACAAGGCTCATTCCCCAAAGAATTTGCTTAAAGAGAGGCGGATTGCATGTAACTAATGTCGCTTTTCACATGAGTATGGACAACTACCGCAGCCACTGTGACAACTTCCTTTACCCGATGTCCGTGCTTTTATCATCCGATACAACGTAATCCCAAGAAATCCGAATACTAGTATACCAACAATTATGTTTCCCATGATAAACCTCCGGTTATAGGAATAGGAGCGATCCAATCTGATTGACCAATAATGCAGCTATATACGCAAAACCTGTTTGGAAGAGAATTGCTGCCCATGTCCACCGTGCACTTTGCATTTCTCTTCGAGTTGCACCTATGGCAGCAGCACAAGGTGCCGCAAATAGGGTAAACACCATGAATGCGTATGCACTTACTGGAGTGAAAAAGGCTCCAATTGAGGCAAGAAGAGTAGGATCTCCTTCTGTCACGTTTCCTAGGCCGAGTACAATGCCAAAAGTTGCAACAATCGTCTCTTTAGCCAGAAGCCCAGTAATTGTAGCAACGGCAACTTCCCAGCTTCCAAAACCCAGTGGGGTAAAAAGTGGAGCAATGAAGCGTCCAAGGTCTGCAAGCATACTTTCCTGAGCTTCTACGAGCTCAAAGGAAAAACTCGTTGATTGCAGTACCCAGATACCTGCTGAAGCTACTGCAATAATGGTTCCTGCTTTTTTAATAAATTGTTTTCCTCGATCCCACATGTGTATGGCTACACTTTTCAGTCGCGGAATATGATACGAAGGAAGCTCCATAACAAAGGGTGCAGGATCACCAGCGAATGCTTTGGTTTTTTTCAGCATGATTCCGGATACGATTACTGCGAGAATTCCGAGCAGATACATTGATGGGGCAATCCATGAACTGTGAGGAAAGAATGCTCCAACCAGCAGGGCAAAAACTGGGAGTTTTGCACCACAGGGTATGAAAGGTGTTAGCATGACGGTCATTCTTCGATCACGCTGATTCTCAATTGTTCTGCTTGCCATGATTGCAGGTACAGAACATCCGGTTCCTATGAGCATGGGGATGAATGATTTTCCGCTGAGTCCGAACTTTCTGAATATACGATCCATGATGAATGCTACACGAGCCATGTACCCTACATCTTCCATAAGCGAGAGGAAGAAAAACAGTATCATCATCTGAGGAACAAAGGTGAGCACCGAGCCGACTCCTGCAATGATTCCATCAACAACAAGTCCTACGAGCCATTCGGAAGTTCCAATTGATTCAAGAAGCAGTGCAAGGTTGGCACCAATTAAGTCACCAAAGAACCACTCAATCCAGCCGATAAATAGATCACCGACTCCTTGAATGGAGACTGCATAGATTCCCCACATAATGAGAAAGAAAATGGGAAGGGCTAAGAATCGGTTTGTAACGATTCTATCGATTGTGTCGCTATGCGAAAGAGTACCTTCTTTACGTGCACGTCTGTGACACCGATTGGTTATTTCAGTGAGATACTCGTAGCGTTCATTAGTGATGATACTTTCGGCACTATCATCCAATTCAGTTTCCAGTTTTTCCGTTTGTGTGGCAATTTGATGATGTATTTCATCACTCAGCGGCAACCGATGTAAAACCTTTTCGTCGCGTTCAAACAGTTTGATTGCATACCAACGAAGTGTTTCCGGTGGAACAACACCCTCAATGAGCGTTATGATTGCAGCAATTACCTTTTCTACAGGAGTACTGAACGTGGCGGTTTTCCCAACTCCTTCAGCTATTTCAATGAGAGAGATTGCAGTTTTTATGAGTTCCTTGATTCCTTTTCGAGTTACGGCCGAGGTTTCCACAATTGGACATCCAAGCTGACCTGAGAGCTGCTTTACATCGATCTGGTCTCCATTTTTTTCAATGATATCCATCATATTGAGTGCAATAAGTACAGGAATACCGGTTTCAATAAGTTGTGTGGTGAGATACAAATTCCGTTCCAAATTTGTGGCATCCACCACATTAATTATCAGATCCGGTTTTCCATCTAACAGGAAGTCCCGCGTTACGACCTCTTCAAGTGTGTACGGGGAGAGTGAATAAATACCAGGGAGATCAACAATCATATGTTTTCGATCGCTTTTGATGTATCCCTCTTTTTTTTCTACGGTAACTCCTGGCCAATTCCCAACGTATTGTGTGCTACCGGTCAATTCATTAAAGAGTGAGGTTTTACCAGAATTAGGATTTCCTGCCAATGCTATGGTATGAGCCATATATTCTCCCTAGTTAGCTTTTGCTAACTTTTTATGTTAAAATTTTTTATACGTTCTTCTCTACGGTGATTTGTGTAGCGTCGGCTTTTCTTAATGAGAGTTCATACCCACGAACAGTGACCTCAATCGGATCTCCCAGAGGTGCTACTTTTCGAACGTGCAGCTGGCAGCCTTTTGTTATACCCATGTCCATAATCCTGCGCATGGTTGGACCCACTCCTCCCACTTTTCTTACGACCACAGTTTCCCCTGGGCGAACTTCTCCTAATGTCATAAAATTACCTCATTCTCTATGGTTTTTGAACTTATACGTGAATTCGTTGTGCCATTGCCCGATCAAGTGCTATGCGCGTATTTTTCACTGAAAGGATTAAATTACCTCCATTGGAGGAAATTACAGTAACCGATTCTCCAGTTGTAAACCCTAGGCTACCTAGGAATTTTTTCGTTTCATCTTTTCCTTGAACTCTCTTAATGGCAGCGGATTCACCTACCTTAATTAATGTTAATGGCATACTTCTAAACTCCTTGCACATCGGGTACGGATAATGCAATCTCTATAAGTTAGCAAAAGCTAACTCCAATTCCTATTACATACCTATATCAAATCTTTGTCAATGTACTTGTAGATAATTTTTTAATTAGATGGAAAAATATTCACATGTTATCATTTCATTTCATGTTATTAGTTGACGAACAAGCTCCTGCTCGTTAGTATGTCCGTGGGCCGAAGTGGTGGAATTGGTAGACACAAGGGACTTAAAATCCCTTGTCCGTTAGGACGTGCGGGTTCAAGTCCCGCCTTCGG
>CAZTUL010000107.1:0-4181 GCA_964616275.1 uncultured Spirochaetaceae bacterium
TTGTCGCACATTGGTTTGACACTTGCCCGTACTTTCATTTCATATATCTCCTATAAATTCCTTGCCTTAATCTTACCCTTTTTGGTAATACCATCATGATGGTGCATTTTCATAATACCTTCAATCTGACTCATCGTATCAAGGTCTACTCCAACCATAATGATGAGTGAAGTAC
Source organism: uncultured Spirochaetaceae bacterium (assembly GCA_964616275.1). Lineage (GTDB taxonomy): Bacteria > Spirochaetota > Spirochaetia > Sphaerochaetales > Sphaerochaetaceae > CAYZJV01. The sequence continues at coordinate 176 of CAZTUL010000107.1, forward strand.
CACCAAGCAACATCGCTACGGAAGCAGGGAAGTTAAAGAACTTCTGCACTACTGTAGGAATCAGGGCAATAAACGCAAGGAACAAAGACCCAGGAAGTACAATACGATTCAACACTTTTGTAAGATATTCTTCTAAGCGTTCAGTACGTACTCCAGGGACAGAACCACCGTTCTCCCTAATCTGCTTGGCCATCTCAATAGGATTCAGACTGACCTGAGTATAGAAAAAAGCGAAAGCAATAATCAGCAGGGTGTAGATGATCAGATAGGGGGCTCCCTGCGGGTCAAGCCAATTCGCAACTGATTGCAACCACCCAATTTCAGGTCCTAACGATGCAGCAATTTGCAAAGGAAATGAAAGTAAGGCTGAAGCAAAAATTACGGGAATGACTCCAGAGGGGTTAATCTTGAAAGGAATATAGGTACTTTGAGAACCATACATCTTTCGACCAACCACTCTTTTTGCATATTGAACTGGAATCTTTCTCTGTCCACGCTGCTCGTATACAACCAACGCCACGACTGCCGCGAACATGGCGAAGACAACTAAAACAACAATAGGATTAAGAGTTCCAGCTTGAACACTTCTCCATAACGTTACCAACGAATCTGGGATACGTGCAACAATACCGGCAAAAATCAACAAAGAGATGCCGTTACCGACTCCCCTCTGTGTTATCTGATCACCAACCCAAACGAGGAACATTGATCCTGTAGTTACAGATAGCATAGCAATCAATGTGAAGGGCAAAATACCTAATGTCATTACATCAGGAATTGATTTCGCATACACAGTTACTACATATGACTGTACAAGACAGACCAGGATAGTTCCATAGCGGGTATACTGCTGCATCTTTTTTCTGCCTGCAGAATCCTCAGTCAGTTTCTTCAAACTAGGTACAACCAACATTAACAACTGAAAAATAATTTGTGTTGAAATGTACGGCATGATACCGAGCATGAATACTGAAAAGTTTGAGAATGCTCCACCAGCAAAAAAGTTCAAATACTCGGTAAGACCGATAGTACTCGAATTACTTTGTGACAGAAAATAGAGTTTCAGTACCTCAGGATCGATTCCAGGAATTGGGATAAAAGCCCCAACCCGGAATACTACAAGAAACAGGAAAGTCCAAAAAATCTTTTTCCTGAGTTCTTCGATCTTGAACATATTCACTAAGGAGTTCGACATTACAATCCTCTTTCTTTATCTGATTTCGCCACCCGCTGCTCCGATCTTTTCAACCGCAGCTGCAGATATCTTGAGTCCTTCAAAGATAACTTTTTTTGTGAGCTCACCATTAGCGAGGACTTTAGCACGGGAGCAAACTCCCTTAAGCAAACACTTGTCCTTCAGTGAATCAAGATTTACTACTTCACCATCTTCGAACCAATTTGAGATTGCATCCAAAGATACTACCTCATAATCCTGCTTAAATGGATAGTTCGAGAAGCCACGACGTGCAACACGTCTGTATAACGGCATCTGACCACCTTCAAATCCAGGTCGTACACCACCACCACTTCGAGCATTTTGGCCATTATTACCACGACCGCAGGTACGTCCCTTCGAAGAAGAGCCTCTACCAACGATAGTTTTTTTTGTATTGGCACCAACAGGTGCTTTTATCTGTCCCATGTTACATCTCCTCGACTTTCACCAAGTGGGCAACGGCACGGATCATCCCTTTGATTGCAGGATTCACCTCATGCTCTATTGAGCTGCCGATTTTCTTAAGTCCAAGAGCCTTCACAGTCTTCCGCTGTGCGGGAAGGCTTCCGATAACACTCTTAACCAACGTAATTTTCACTTTTTTTGCATCAGCCATGGAATTACCCCCACATCTCGCCCAGGGTCTTGCCCCGGCTCTTTGCGAGTTCCTTGGCATCGAAAAGGCTTTCCAAGGCAACAAAAGTAGCCTTTACCGTATTGACGCTATTTTTGGAACCGAGTGATTTACTTAACACATCCTTAATACCACATGCGTCCATCACGTGACGGACAGCACCACCAGCAATTACACCGGTACCAGGTACAGCAGGTCTAAGTAATACACTCGCACTCTTAAAATCTCCAACCACTTCGTGGGGAATGGTATCCTTTGACAAAGGAATGGAAACCATACTTTCCTTAGCTTTATCTACTGCCTTGCGAATCGCTTCAGCAACATCATTAGCTTTCCCGGAACCATATCCAATCTTGCCGTTCTGATTACCCACTACGACGAGAGCGGAGAATGAGAACCGTCGTCCACCTTTTACAACTTTGGAAACCCGGTTGAGTCTTACCAACTTCTCTACAAACTCGCTGTCTCTGTTTCTATCTGACCTATCCACCATATCCCCCTAGAATTTGACTCCGGCTTTTCTGGCACCGTCGGCGATACTCTTTACAATTCCATGAAAGAGATATCCATTGCGGTCGAACACAACGGAATCAATCTTTTTCTCAAGGAGTCGCTTACCAACAACTTCACCCAGTTTGGCACCATCAGCAACTGTATTCTTCAAATCACGAAGATCGGTTTCTAATGTGCTGGCTGAAACAAGTGTATGACCGGCAACATCATCAATAACTTGCACATACATATGTGTGTTACTTCTGAAAACAGTCATTCTCGGTTTTGTAGCGGTACCAGAGATGTGCTTTCTGATATGAACCTTGCGCTTTGCACGCTTTCTATACTTATCCAATACTCTGTTCATGTATTCACCCTACCTATTTCTTACCGCCAGACTTGCCGACCTTACGACGAATAACCTCGTAATCATACTTAACACCCTTACCCTTATAAGGTTCAGGAGTTCTCAAGGATCTGATTTCGGAGCTTACCTGACCGACTCGCTGCTTATCGATTCCAGAAACTACAATTGTAGTTGGATTCTCACAGACAATCTGTACATCTGAAGGAATCATAAACTCAATCTGAGTCGAAAACCCAAGGTTGAGCAAGAGGATGTTTCCCTTAATCTCAGAGCGAAAACCAACACCATTAATCTGTAACTTTCTAGAGTATCCCTGAGAGACACCAACAATCATGTTACTGACTAGTTGTCGATACAGACCATGGAAACTTCGAGCTTCCTTGCTCTCATCTTTTCTGGTTACCACCACTTGATCAGCAGAAACAGCAATTTCCACTTCAGGTCGGTAATTCTGAACCAGTTTCCCTTTCGGTCCCTCAACAGAAATCATTCCATCAACAGCTTTGACGGTGACTCCTTTGGGCAATACAATCGGTAACTTACCTATTCGAGACATAGTTCACCACCTTACCAAATTGAGCAGATCAGTTCACCACCGACCTTCTTCTCGCTAGCTTTCTTACCCGTGATAATCCCCGATGAGGTCGATACAACAACTACACCATAGCCATTGAAGACCCTCGGCATATCGCGATATCCAGAATATACACGCCTACCTGGTGTGGAAATTCTATCAATACCGTGGAGAACCGGGTTCTGCTTGTCATCATATTTTAAAAATACACGAATAACGTTTACACCGTCTTTGTTGACAACTTTCTTGAAGTTTTTGACATATCCTTCATTCTTCAAAATCTTTACAATTTGAAGCTTCAATTTTGAAGTGGGGATTTCAACCTTCTCATGCTTAGCCATGCTAGCATTTCTGATTTTTGTCAGCATATCGGCAACAGGATCACTTATAGCCATGTTAATCTCCTACCAGCTGGATTTGGTAACGCCAGGGATCTGCCCTTCACTGGCAAGTTTCCGAAAGCAAATCCTGCACATTTCGAATTTCCGCATATAACCGCGTGGTCGTCCACAAATCTTGCAGCGGTTGACCTTTCTGGTACTATACTTAGGCGTTCTGTTCGCCTTAATAATCATTGATTTCTTTGCCATCTTGTTCTACTCCACCTTATTTAGCAAAGGGCATGCCCAACTTCTTCAGTAAGGCGAATCCCTCTTCATCGGTCTTGGCCGAAGTTACGATAGCAACGTTCAAACCACTTACACGCTCGATTTTATCGTAATC
>CAZTUL010000108.1:0-4097 GCA_964616275.1 uncultured Spirochaetaceae bacterium
AACTCCGTGACACTGAGCTTGATTTCAGTTTGATCGTTATCCTGCGAGGAAGCTGCGAATAATAACGCACCGCTCAATAGTAGGAAGCAAAACAACAAATACTTTCTCATGTGTTAGTTTCTCCAAGAGAGTGTGGCAACAAAATCCCAATCAATTACGATAAGCCTACGCGTACCAATCTTGCATTGTCAACGAAGGTGGGTAAAAGTTATTAAAAAGAGACCTCTCGGTATTACCCAGGACTGAAGTACCAAGTCTCATAACCTATTTGCCTCTACAGCACTACTCGGGCATCCCCATCGCGTCTAACCATTTTCAGATCTTCCATCTTATTCAAAAGTGGAATCATGTATCTGCGAGAAAGACCAGTACGCTCTTTGGCTTCAGATATTGAAAAGACCTCTCCAGCTTTTCTACCTTCGAGAATTCTTTTTGTAATCTCGTCGAACCGCTCTCGCGAATAGTATATTTCGCCCTCAAGCGGAATGACCTTTTCAATTCTCACGAGGTTACGTAATTCCTTCCGAGCCCCGGGGTCTGTGATTTCTTTAAGTTGCAGACCTTTGTCCCCTGTAGATTTAAGCAAACTCATAATCTTTTTTCCCAGCTTGCTTAATTCATAATCGCCCCCAAGTTGGTCGGGAGTTATATAGACCTGCTCTCTTTGTGTTATTTGATAAGTGGTAAGTGCCCGTTCTATCAAATATTCATCGACTATGTCGGGAACTGAGTCTCCTTGAAGAAATTCAGCACGGGTTACGCCACCCGGGAGAGCTGCCATCTGAGTCAGCCGATCTGCTTCCGAAAGCAAGACGCTCTCAAGGACTGTGATATCATCAATCATGCGGTAGTTGATATGTTCTCTCGTAAGAAAATATTTGAGAGCCCTTTTTTGTGCAGCTGTAGAACTTATCACCCATCCATCAATCATCAAGCGAAGAACCGCCTCATTCTCAATACTCTCCCCGATTGGATAGGCTGCAACTATCTGAGCAAACTTATTCCTAAAATGCTTACCGGTTTGTCCAGTCCAGATAAACCTTCCCTTTCCAAGAATACGATACCCGCCACGAGGGATAAAGAGACAAGTATCAAGCCAAGAAACAGCGATAGGCTCATCGAGAATAAGTCGAGCATATCCCTCGGTTCTCAAAAAGTGAAGTTTCCCGAAGTAATGCCCCGTTCCTGTGGCGATTTCTACTTCAATGTGATTGCGAATATTTCTATTCTCGATTACCTCAAATTGTATGATAAATTCACTTTCTATCTGAAACTCATGTGGATTGATAGTAACAATACAGCCTCTCGAAACATCTTCAGTCTTTACTCCCTGAAGACTCAGCGCTACTCTGCTTGTCGGCATCGCAACATCGATTGAACTATGATACGACTGGATACCCCTCACCTTCGTTGTAATGCCACTCGGGAGAATCGTCAATTCATCCCCTTGTGAAATCGATCCTCCTGACAAGCTTCCTGTAACGACTGTTCCAGAGCCCTTTACCGAAAACACTCTGTCAATATGGATATATCCCGATTCATGATGTTCAACCCGCTTATCCTGATCCAATAGAGAAAGTATCTTCGATTTCAGCTCTTTAATCCCATCTCCCGTAACCGAGGAGACTCCCAAGACAGGAACATCTCTTTTGAATATCCTCTGCAACTCTTCTTTCGTCATTTCAATCACTAGATCGAGGATTTCTGCATCAATCAGATCAATTTTTGTGATAGCACATACGATATGAGGTATTCCCATCGCTTCAAGAACACGGGCATGGTCTTCACTCTGCTGCATCCACCCCTCGTTACCTGCGACGACCAGAACAGCTACTGACAGTGACCAAGCCCCTGATACCATATTCCTAATAAACCGCTCATGCCCGGGTACATCGATAACTCCGACTGGTTGTCCGAGCTCATTAAAGAAATGAGCAAAACCGAGATCGATTGTCATACCCCTTTTCTTCTCTTCGGGAAGTCTGTCAGTATTGATATTTGTGAGGGCTTCTATGAGTGCTGTTTTTCCGTGATCCACATGACCTGAGGTGCCAATAATATGATACATACGCTAACTCACTTCAATGGTATGTGCGGCATACATATGGAATTTGGTTTTGCACATTGCCACACGGATATTCAAATTATCATCAGAATAAGGTAAAGAAAATTGGAATCTATCAAGTCCTGTTACTACCATTCTGCTGTTCCTTTTTGACTCTTTCACTACAACAATAAGAAAGTGATGTGATAGTGAATATCTCAGCACTGCCTTTCACCATGTATTGACTCCACGGTGCTAGGTGTCTTAGCAAATAATTGCTCTGTTTGCATTATAATACGGAAGAGGGAGGAATTGAACCTCCCGACGTTTCTACACGCCCAACGGTTTTGAAGACCGCGAGGACCACCAGATCCTATCAGCTTCCATGAGAATAGTAGAGGTCTCCCAACAGTGTTGTCAATAAAGATGCAGCAAAAAAAGTAATAAGAATGGTTACTAAAACTATATTTAGACTAATCTAGCGAAGTAAATCATACTGAACACTTATAATGAATACATTCCAATTCTATACTATTAACAACTTAACATCTCTCTTCATTCGTTGAATGATTGAGAAAAGGAGAAGCTAAATGCCCGAAGAATTTAAACCGGGTTGTCAGCGACCTAAAAGTGGGCCTGTCGGTGGTGTTTCTCATGCAACAGCCAATGACAAGCAGGAAACACAAATCAAGGAGGAAATGAGCATGATCAAAGTTGGTCAGAAAGCGCCTGATTTCTCGGCGCCAGCTTATCACAAAGGCAAGTTTGTCGAAGTGAAGCTGTCAGATTACCTCGGTAAATGGGTAGTTCTCTGTTTCTATCCAGGTGATTTCACATTCGTCTGAGCGACAGAAATTTCGGCGGTCGCCGAAAAGAATCCCGAGTTCGAGAAACTCGGAGTCCAAGTGCTCTCAATGAGCGTGGACAGCATCTACACCCACAAGGTGTGGAATGACAATGAGATTTCAAAGATGGTTGACGGCGGAGTACCGTATCCGATGCTTTCGGATGGTGGCGGTGCTATCGGAACTGCCTACGGCGTGTATGATGCTGATGGCGGAGTAAACACAAGAGGTAGATTCCTTATCGATCCAGATGGAGTAATCCAGGGATTTGAGGTTCTCTCACCACCTGTTGGACGTAACGTAAACGAGACAATTCGGCAAATTCAGGCGTTCCAGCTGGTACGTGAGAAAAAGGGTACCGAAGCTACACCTTCCGGATGGAAGCCAGGCAAAAAGACTCTTAAACCGAGTCCTGAACTTGTCGGTAACGTATGGAAGGAATGGAAAGCAAAAGACGCCTTCACAGACTAAAAGCTATACTAAGAGTTATGAGAAGCCACTGGGAGACCGGTGGCTTCTTTCAGTTCAAGAAGGTGAGTTGAGGAAATTTAGCGGACCAGGTACCATAATTTTATACAAGGCGAATCAGGCGTCCTCAGTGGTTGTTTTTTTACGGTAGCCTGCAAACCGGTCTTCACCTCGTGCATAGTATCCAAACACGAGATCATCAAGATCTCCATTCATAATCTCCCAGAATCCTTCCACTTCCAGTTCTGTTATGTCATCAGGTTCTCGGTTCTTCAATGCTTGCTTCACCATCAAAAAAAGTTGTTGTCTGCTCATAGTATCCCGACTCATAAACTCTTTACCGAATACTTTGACAAGCTTTTCATGCAACCCTTTGTACTCATCAGTATCTTTCATCAATTCTCCTCCTGTTTCAGTTTCGTAATGATTTAGAGCCATCACCCGTTTTCACCTTTCGCTATCATCGTGTTAGGATATACTCATCCCACAATGAAACCTTCATGCTGCACCGATAGAACAAAAATCTCGATTCATCTCGGCTATTACATGCCTGTAAATAAAGAAACTGCATAGGGAGGAAAAATGAGATGTTGGGTATTGATAGATACATGAACCACTGAATCCTCCGTTTTAGCAACTTCTTTAAAGACGCTTGCAAGTAGGGGATAACCCGTAAATCAACGTCTGTATATAGTATCTCATGTGTTGCTTGATATGTAAAGGGGAACCGCAGGTACCAG
>CAZTUL010000109.1:0-4029 GCA_964616275.1 uncultured Spirochaetaceae bacterium
TTATTGACTATCTGAAAAAGAATTATTATCATTTAGCGATATTGCTTTTATACTATTTTGTAACAATTCAGTGTGAAGTCTTGTTTAGCATTCATGAAGTCTGCGTCATGCCTCTAAGGAGTATTATTATATTTTGAAACTATATAAATTGGTCTTTGTTCTTTTATTATTTGTACTTATCTCTGTATTTCCTCTCTCAGCGAGTGAGCAAGAAGAGTTATCGCATGTAATTGCTTACTACTCCATTGAAATTAAAGGAAGTTCTTGGGAGAGCATCATTCGAGAGTTAATTATTCCTCCTGAAGGCGACCCTCCTTTCGAATCATTGGAAAGCCTGGAAAAAGCCCTGGAGGATAAGCGTAATAGACTGAATAATTTAAGAATCTTTGAAGATGTTTCCTACACGTACGAAGTGGTTCACACCGATGAGACAGCTGTTCATTACCGTGTAAAGTTCTTTATTGATGATGCCTTTACGTTCTTTGCAATTCCATACCCAAAATATGACTCAAACTATGGGTTTAGGGTGGGGCTAAAAGCCTATGATAAAAATTTATTTGGAACTTTTGCCGATTTATATTACGTCATTAATACAACTCAGATTGATAATAAATGGGACAGCTGGAAATGGTTCTCTGAGATTACGATTAAGAACTTACGTGTGGGTGAAAGTAGAATTTCTGTTGGGGCTACTGTTGATGCATTACAGGAAGCTTCCGAACTTACCGATGTTTTCTACAAGGTGAATCTTGATTGGACAGCCATTCCATTCGCAGATAGTACCATGAGTCTTCATGTAGATCTCGATGAAAGCGAAGCAGTTAAAGATGACGGTCTTGATATGCGGCTACGAACGCACATTGACTGGAATGATCTTCCCTGGTTCAATTCATCTCTGAGAATTCGTCCTTCATTTACATTCGATCGACTGACTGACGAGGCTCCCTGGGATATCGATGTTGCCTCGTTATATTCTGCTATTAATCCAGTGAAAATAAATGGAGAGAGTTATCTCTTAGAAAACACACTAACTTTAAAGTTTCCTCATGTGTATTTCCGTTCTTATACCAAATTGAGTCTTCTCGATGCACAATTGTTAGGGATTCCGTTTTCTTTTTGGATTTCTTCTGATAATTACTACCATCTTGATAATTTCGAATTCTACGACAATACCTACAGTGTTGGGACCTCATTCAGGCATAAACTACCGCTAGGTATTTCCTATAATTCCTCATACTCGTTTATCATGAGAGAAGGGTTTGCTACTAGTAGCTCCACATTGAATATGGTTCCACGCGTATCCACCACACAGTCGATTTCTTTTGGATCTATCAACTGGGTCGGTAATTTCCGCAAAGGATTCAAAGGTACACTTTGGGGCAAGGCAGATTATGCCTTCTTTTCCAAAGATTTCAGTAATATCGATTACTTGAATTATGCAGTGCAAGCTGAAATACAGACACATCTTACCTTATGGAACCGGATAAGTTTAAGTTCCCGTACCATGGGATTCTATTCTCATGTACCATCGTTTGATTGGTGGGAAGATCAATCGTTCCCTGAATTCCTGCCGAATGGTACTACCAGTGCACCTGAGGCTCTACGAGGGATATTAGATGCAACCTACGAGAGTGCCGTCGGTGGAGATGCGTACCAGAAGCTGGGTGCCGTGGCAAATATTGATGCAACACTTAAGTTTATAAAATTGGGGAATTTTGCAGAAGGATTTATGAGTGCTTTTATGGATATTGGTGTTTTTACACCTTTATATCCAGTAGAAGCTGGTAATAATACTGTGACAACGGATGATCTGATAATCCTTAAAACAGTTGGTGTAGAGGGGTATGGCATTATGTACAAATTCCCTTCGTATCCGATTAGAGGATCTCTTGGATTCAATTTAGACGATGTGATTGATCATTTTGCCGGTAACCTCGCATTCTCTGAAATCGAGTACGAGCTTACTATTGGCATGGGATTGCACTACTAATTGTTCCGGGTAAAACCAACCCACCGGGCTGGCTTTACCCGGAAGGAAATGTTACCGTTGGAATTAACTTGCACTTCTAAATAGATAATTGTTCACAAAGTTAATCGGGTTCACTCAATGTTATGTTGATGTGAGCCTTTTTTGTTTCCGGGTAGAACCAACCCATCGGGTTGGTCTTACCCGGAATGAAGCAAATGAGCTCCTCCTGTAGTTATTTCGGTAGAGGATAGTACCTACACAAAGGGGGAGCAGATATGCCAAGACGAATTGGGCACAATCACATTGGATCTATCCAACACATCACCATGCGTGGAAATAACAGGCGTACTATATATCGGGATCTATTGGATAGACGGTATTTTCTCAAACTACTGCGCAGGTTTGTTGCCGAAATGGATATCGGCCTACTACATTATGTTCTCATGAATAATCACTATCATCTTCTCGTGGAAGTGCGTGAGACACCGTTAGATAGATTTATGTGGTCTTTGAATAGAACCTACTCGTTCTATCATCATAAGCGATACGGGCAGACTGGAACCCTCTACGATGGTCGATACAAAAACTTTCTAGTAGATAATCACAAATATTTCACTAGTGTGGTGAACTATATTGTCCAAAATCCGGTTAAAGCAGACCTCGTTCAGAGGCCGGTGGAGTATCCATGGGGAGCTCATGCTGCCATCTGTACTGGAATACCGACTTTCATAGATTTTAGACGGTTGATGGCTCTCTTTGCAGAAGATGAGTACGAGGCATTATCACGGTATATGGAGTGTACTGAAGATTTACAATGGAGTGCGGATCTTGGTTATGCAACTTTAATAAACCGAGAGGTCGATGTCCCTCGACGCCTGCTGGATCTGTTTGGCGATGCAGTATATTCAAGTAAATTGGCTGAATTTCCTTCGATGAACACCGAGCACCTATTGGAATTGGTACGAGACAAACCAGTGAGAGGGGCAGTGCGTACGTTGCGTAATACCTTTATACTAATTGCATTCAACGATGGGAACACTTTGTCGAGTATCGCACGATTCCTAGGGGCGGGGAAAGAAACGGTGAGACGTGTTGTTTCCGGGTGAACCCGACCCGGCGGGTCGGTTCTACCCGGTACGATAGAGAACCGTCCATCTCCACTAGCTGTCACAATGGTTTTCGCTAGGAGGAAAGCGAAAGACTATGAAGTAATCGAAAGGATTTACTAGTTATCCCTTGCTTCTCTTCATGTGACTAAGTCCCTTCCGACTTTTCCGGACATTATCACTTCCTAATTAGAAGATCGTCTTGATATGTAATGAGAAATATTGACAATTACATTACAGAATACTATATTATAACCAGAAAGGAGAAGCATATGAGACAGTCAACCGTAAATATAAATTTCCGCATGGATGCAGACTTGAAGAGCAATATGGAGAAGGCTTGTCGGGAACTTGGTTTGACACCTACTGCGGCTTTCACCATCTTCGCCACAAAGGTAGCTAGAGAGAAGCGTATCCCTTTTGAGGTGGCTGTCGATCCGTTCTATAGCGAGCAGAATATGGCAAGACTCAAGAAATCGATTGCCCAGATGGAATCGACCGGGGGCACCATCCACGAGGTGGATGTACGTGATTAAGGCATGGACGGACGATGCCTGGCAGGATTTTGAATACTGGACAAAACAAGATAAGAAAACCTTAAATCGGATTCTAAAGCTTCTTAGGGATATTGATCGAAATGGCTACAAAGGGTTAGGTAAGCCTGAGCGGTTATCTGGAGATCTTGCCCCATATTGGAGCCGAAGAATCGATGATTGCAACCGGCTGGTTTATCGCATCGATGGAGAAGTCATCAGAATCGTTCAATGTGGTTCGCATTATAGGGATAAATGATGTGTAGACAATTTGTATCGCATCAGAATGATATAATGGAGCATACCAGCGAAAAAATCTTCAAACGTATTAACCATGAAAGAAAGTAGTAACATCAAACTATGTATATATGAGACGAATTGTTTCCGGGTGAACCCGACCCGGTGGGTCGGTTCTACCCGG
>CAZTUL010000110.1:0-3915 GCA_964616275.1 uncultured Spirochaetaceae bacterium
ATTATCCCAGGCTTCCTCACGAAAAAAGGAACACTTATTGGGGGAACAGATTCACGAGCAGATGGCATCGTCGCGGTCTATTAGTACATCTTTAGAATTTTCACTCACTTTACGTTACCCTTGATGATAAATTTATTGAATTTGATGCAATTTGTTGTACCATGGAAATAGGATTCATACCGAGCGATATTTCGTACAGTGTATGCCCTTCGGTCGTGAAGGAGGATTTTATGGCAATAATCGGAGCTCCGCTACAGAGAGTGGATGCTAAAGATAAAGTTACAGGCACAGCTAAATATACAGAGGACCTTCTCGGTGCTCATGCTCTGAGAGCAAAGGTACTTCATAGTACGATTGCGAATGGAGTAGTCACCTCATTTGATCTTTCTGAGGCTTGGAAAGTTCCCGGAGTGGTCGATATCGTTACATGTTTTGATGTTCCCGACATCCAGTTCCCTACTGCTGGACACCCCTGGTCCACCGATAAAAAACATCAGGATATTGCCGATAGAAAGCTATTGAATACCCGTGTCCGCTGTTATGGCGACGACATTGCCGCTGTCATTGCTGAAACTGAACTGGCTGCAATCGAAGCTGTGAGAAAAATTGTAGTTACCTACGATACCTACGACCCAATTCTTACAGTTGAAGAGGCTATGAAGCCTGGTGCAATTGCGATTCATGAAGAACGACCTAATAACGTAGTAGTTCATTCCTCCTATGAAATTGGAACATTTGAAGAAGCGATCAAAGAACCAGGCCTCATCAAGGTAGAAGGGAATTATGAGACTCCCATAGTACAACACTGTCACATTGAAAATGCTAATTCGTTTGCCTACATGGAGGCAGGAAAAGTTGTGGTAGTCAGCTCTACGCAGATTCCCCATATCGTACGAAGAATTTGTTCACAGGCATTGGGTGTGGGATTTGGCGATATTCGCATTATCAAACCATACATTGGTGGTGGTTTTGGTAATAAGCAGGATGCCCTCACCGAACCGCTCAACGCCTACCTTACAACACGAGTCGGTGGACGCCTCGTACAATTAGCCTATACTCGGGAAGAAACGTTTGCCTGTACCCGCGTGCGGCATGCAATGAAGTTCCATATTGCATCCTACATACGTAAGGACGGTTCGTTTGCCGCCCGATCCATTGAAGCCTATTCAAACCAGGGTGCGTATGCGTCACATGCACATGCACTCGTAGCTAATGCGGTAAATGGATTTCGCATGATGTATCCCGTAGGCGCAATCAAAGGGGACGCCTATACTGTCTATACAAACCTCCCGACTGCCGGTGCAATGCGTGCATATGGGATTCCACAAATCGCGTTTGCACTTGAAGCACATGTAGACGACATTGTACTCCAAACAGGACTTGATCCGATAGTGTTCAGAAAACAGAACATGATGAAACTAGGCTATGTTGATCCAATCACTACCATTACCTGTCATTCAACGGGACTTTCGGAATGTATAGACAAAGGGGAAGCGTATCTGGACTATTCGAAAAAACGAGCAGTGTATGCCAAACAGCAAGGCCCCGTGCGTAAGGGTGTTGGGATGGCAATATTCTGCTACAAGACTGGCGTCTACCCTATCAGCTTGGAAACCTCGGCATGTCGGATGGTGTTGAATCAGGACGGATCAGCTCAATTGCAGATGGGAGCAACGGAAATCGGCCAAGGAGCCGATACTGTGTTCAGTATGATGGCTGCGGAAACAGCCGGGTTCACTATCGACAAGATTCATCTGATCAGCCAACAGGATACCGACATTACTCCTTACGATACGGGAGCGTATGCATCTCGGCAGACCTATGTCTCAGGAATGGCAGTTAAAAAAACCGCTGAAGTATTCAAACAGAAAATTCTTGAATTTGCAGGATACATGTTACATAAAGATGCGTGGGATCTCGATATAAGAGAGAATATGGTTGTCCGTAAAAATGAAAACGAGCCGTTGATTTCGGTAGCGGAAGTTGCATTAGAGTCATGCTACAGTCTAACCAATTCACAGCACATCGCGGCTGAAGAGTCTCACCATTGTTCAGATAATACCTACGCATTCGGAGTCTGTTTTACCGAGATAGAGGTTGATATCCCTATGTGTCAAATTCGTGTACTCGATATTATCAACGTGCACGATTCAGGTAAGATTATCAACCGTTCAACAGCGGAGGGACAAGTGCATGGCGGTATGAGTATGGGACTTGGGTATGGGCTCACCGAGTTTTCAAAATTTGACCCGAAAACTGGTCGCATGTTGAACGATAATTTACTTGATTATAAGCTGATGACTGCGATTGATACCCCTGAATTACATGCAGCGTTCGTCGAACCCTATGACCCTACTGGGCCGTACGGAAATAAAGCACTCGGGGAACCTCCAATCATTCCTGTTGCTCCAGCACTCCGCAATGCACTTATTAATGCAACCGGAGTTACCATAGATTCTATACCGCTGAACCCCGAGAAATTGTTCTTCGCGTTCGAAAAAGCGGGACTATTCAGGTAAGGGGGAAACGGGAATGTATAATTTTAGAAATCTGTATGAACCGAAGTCTGTTAAAGAAGCTCTTGAACTTCGTAGAAAATATCCAGAGGCTCTCATCCTTGCGGGAGGAAGCGATATCCTCATCAAGTTACGCGAGGAGAAAATCGCGGGGTGTGATCTTATAAGTATCTACCTTTTGGACGATCTCCGCGGGGTCTGTGTTGAAGACGATGGAACGCTGCTCATACGTCCACTTTCGAGCTTTACCGATATCACTATGAATCCGCTTATAAAGAAACACATCCCTGTATTAGGAGAGGCTGTTGACCAAATCGGAGGCCCCCAAATTCGTAATATTGGTACGATTGGTGGAAATATTTGCAACGGAGTAACCAGTGCCGATAGTGCCTCTACCCTGAAGGCATACGATGCAGTATTAGAACTCACAAGTCTTGATGGTGTGCGAGAACTCCCCTTTGCTGATTTTAATCTAAGCCCGGGAAAGGTCGATTTAGGTGCCGATGAACTGCTTACCGGAATCCGTATATCCAAGGAGAGTTACGAGAGAACCTATGGACACTACATAAAATACGCGATGCGTCGTGCAATGGATATCGCAACACTCGGCTGCTCAGTAAATGTGAGACTTTCCGAAGATCGAAAAACTATTGATCGATTCCGTATTGCCTATGGAGTTGCAGCTCCTATTCCGATTCGAGCTGTAAGTGCAGAAAAGGCAGCTACCGGACATACAGTCAATAAGGAGCTACTCGATGTTGTTGCAAAAGAGGTGCTGCATGATATCACGCCCAGATCGAGTTGGAGAGCTGCAAAGGAGTTTAGACTGCACCTGGCACAGGAGCTCGCTCGTCGTGCTACAACTCATGCAATAGAGAAGGCAGGAGGGAAAATTGATGGCTAATACTATCGTTACCTGTACCGTAAATGGGAAAAAGCGGGAATATTATATTGATGTAAGATCATCGCTCTCTGACATGCTTCGTGGTCAAGAAGGATTACTCAGCATTAAACATGGGTGCGATGTTGGGGAATGTGGAGCATGTACCGTCCTTATTAACGGTCAGCCATTCAACTCCTGCATCTATCTTGCTGTGTGGGCGGAAGGAAAAGATATTCTTACTCTGGAGGGCTTGAGCAATGGCCGTGATTCCATCTCCGATATCCAACAAGCATTTATTGATGAAGGTGCGGTTCAATGCGGCTTCTGTACCCCCGGGTTTATCATGTCTTCATTACCTATCATTACACAGGACACACCATCTACTCGTGAGGAAATTCGCAAGCAGATTGCAGGAAATTTATGTAGGTGCACTGGATACGAAAAGATTGTAAACGCGATTGAAAAGACTCAAGCTAAACGGATTGCCGAAAAAAAATCAGGAAAAGCTTAATTGCC
>CAZTUL010000111.1:0-3766 GCA_964616275.1 uncultured Spirochaetaceae bacterium
CCTCCTAATTCTTATTATATAATCAGAAGCTGGAACATAATAGTCAAGGAGTCAAAGATGCAATTTTATTGTGAGTTATGTAATAAACGATATCCTGTTCATACACATTCTTTAACATGTGATTGCGGTGGCTTGTTTCGAGTTGTGCAGGAGAATGCTCGAATCAATTTTTCAGCGATTGCTACAGATACTAATCATTCAATATGGCGATATAAGTCGGCGATGCCGCATATTTCTGAATCATCCATACAGCGGGTTACGATGGGTGAGGGAGGTACTCCGTTAATTTCGATTGGAGAAAAAGTATATGGTAAAGCGGATTATTTTATGCCTACACTTTCCTTCAAAGACCGTGGAGCTGCCGTCTTGGTTGCTGCTATGGTAGATCAGCAAGTGGAGAATTGTGTAATTGATAGTAGTGGGAATGCAGGAACTGCAGTGGCGGCCTATTGTACACGGGTAGGTATAGGCTGTGATGTCTTTGTTCCCGGTCATACAAGTCAAAAAAAGGTTGAACAAATACGTGCTCATGGAGCAACCGTGCACGCTGTTGAGGGAACTAGAGAGCAAACAGCAAAGGCTGCATTAGCATATGTAGAGAAAACCCAAAGTTTTTATGCGAGTCATATTTATAATCCAATTTTCCTTGAAGGGACAAAAACCTATATATACGAACTGTTCGAGCAATATACTGGTTGTTTACCGGATGTAATTATTACTCCAGTAGGAAATGGGACATTGTTGCTTGGTATTGCATTGGCACTGCAAGAGCTGAAAGAGTGGAATTATATTACTGAATACCCCAGATTGCTTGCTGTTCAGGCTGAGAACTGTGCTCCACTTGCGTATGCATTTGCCCATAATCTTTCAACAATTATGGATATTTCTACAACTTCAACTCTTGCAGAGGGTATAGCGAGTGCACGACCTGCACGAGGAAATGAAATTTTACGAGTCATGAAAGAATTACATGGTGAATTTATAACAGTCTCTGAGGAGGAAATCCTCAATGCCCGAGATTATTTAGCAAAAAGAGGCATATATGTAGAACTCACTAGTGCTGCAAATTATGCAGGCTATGAGAAATCAGTACAGAAAGGTTTATTAGACGCACAAGCTACGGTAGTTGTTCCCCTGTGTGGGGCTGGTCTTAAAAGTAGTCATTAGAGGTGATCCTAAGAGGGAGGGATGCTGCTATGGATAAAGCTCCAGTGGTAATAACTGAGAAAATTCGTATTGGTATCAGTTCGTGCTGCCTAGGAAGTCCCATCAGATATAATGGAAAAGGAATTGATGTAACTCAGAATCTCGGGCGTGAAAAAAATGATTTTATCTGGTGTCCTGTTTGTCCAGAATGCATGTCTGGTTTAGGTGTACCGAGAAACCCAGTACACCTTTCAGGTGGCTCTGGTGAAGCAGTGTGGAATGGTTCTGCACGAGTGAAAAATCGTGGAGGGGAAGATGTCACAGAGATGATGAAGCTTGGCTGCATTTCTTGTATAGAAGCTCTGGACCGTTGTGAAACTGTGGCGTTTGTCTATATGGATGGCAGTCCTTCATGTGGTGTCTATCGTACTACGCTAAAAAATCGACGCAGTGGGAATCCCCCTGGTCTCTTCGGCTCCATATTGCTTAAGAATGGGTATTTCCTGATTCCTTCTACAGATTTGCAAAGTCCGCTTAAATGGTGGGACTGGCGAAGACGACTTCTCGCTTTTCATTGGTTTAGGACCATTACATTAGTGAACATGAAGGATATCTATGAATCTTGGTACCGGTTAAAATTTCTCTGCCAAGAGTTAGATAATACATGGGCAAGACAAATGGGGAAAACACTCGCTTCAATTTCATTAAAAGAAAATCCAGAATTTATTCATGAGTTCAGGCAGGAGATTCTTGAGTTACTGAGAAAACCATCTACCACAAAAAAAATTACAAATAGTTTGTGGAAGCATTACTCTCATTACAGAAAATCACGAGGGAAATTGGTTCAAGAAATTAATAGTCCCGAGTTCAGAAGAAATGTGACTACTATTGCACAGGAGTTGATACGTATGGAACGGACCGCAGTTGAAGATGCATATCTATTTGGCGCTTCTCCTGTCATGTATCGTAATCCTAAAAGGGGGTAGGGTCCGCGTTCACCATACACGTATGACGACTGAACCATTTTTTTAATTTTTTTTTACTTTATGTTGCGACAGATGTCAGAGTATGATATGTCAAATATGAGACAACTCTTTGTATCAAGTGAGGAACTATGAGAATCACCAGGAAAGTATTTACCGATTTAGCAATTTTGATGATTGGGCTTGGATTGTGTATAGGTCTGATTTTCCCAGGGTTCATGCTGATTCTTGGTATTCCAAAAATGTATGTGCTCACAATACCGTTTTTTGTGAGTTGCATTATTGCAGGTGTAATAGTCGGCACAGTAAATATTCTTCTTGCTCGATCGATAGTTGGGAAGAGAATATTTGAACTTTCAAAGAAGATGCGATTCATTGGTAATAAACTAACATCTGCAAAAAGTCTATTGGAGTTGCAGGAGTGTGATTCTGATGAATGCAGGCTTATTGTGGATTCAGATGATGAGCTTGGAGAGAGTGCTCTTGCCTATAATACGTTGCTCACTTCCTTGTCGCATGCAATTTCAATGGAGACTGCCCTTAGAACATTTAATTCTTTGCTGTCATCGCAACTGGAGTTAGAGATGATTACAAAGTTGGCTGTTGATTATATGTTACAGTATATCGAATCTCCAGCAGGTTGTGTCGTTATAGAACGAGGTGGAGAATTTTTTATTCCCTACTCACGCGGTGTAAAAGATTCAGCACTTATTCTAGAGAATAATAATTTACTGCAACTATTTGATTCTAAAAAAGCACAAAGTGTCAGCATTGATTTCGGTATAAAAATCGATGGTCTGCTCGTGGATTTTTATCCGAGAGAAGTGTATGTTTCTCCTCTTCTTTATAAAGAAGTGCCTATCGGGATGATCATTATTGCTTCGAAAAATGTAATTGAAGATCATAAAAAACAGACTCTAGAGCTATTTTCGCAAAGTTTTGCAATCGCTTTGAATAACGCAATGACCTATGACCAACTACAGAGATTGGCGGCAAATGATCCGCTAACCGGATTATACAATAGAAGGTTTGGGATGAGTCGATTCTCGGAAGAATTTATGCGTTCAATACGGACGCATACACCAATAGGATTGCTCATTTTTGATATTGATCATTTCAAGAGGGTGAATGATACTTATGGTCATACAATTGGTGATCGTGTGTTAATCAATTTAGCAAAAATCAGCAGTATGGCGGCTAGGAAAGGTGATATAATTATTCGGCACGGAGGCGAAGAATTCATGATTGTCCTTCCGGGAGCCGATAAAAAAGATTGTCTCTACATAGCGGAACGGTTACGACACATGGTAGAAGAGAGTTTGGTTCAAGTTGGCGATACGCAAGTACGAGTTACCATAAGTATTGGGGTTGTGTCGTATC
The DNA here is from genome assembly GCA_964616275.1 of uncultured Spirochaetaceae bacterium. Taxonomy (GTDB): domain Bacteria; phylum Spirochaetota; class Spirochaetia; order Sphaerochaetales; family Sphaerochaetaceae; genus CAYZJV01. Next base: position 3,510 of record CAZTUL010000111.1, read on the forward strand.
CGGAATACTCCTGTGAGAATGAGCTGGAGTTAATTAAAGTTGCAGATCAGGCACTGTACACAGCGAAGGATAAAGGACGAAACCTGGTAGTAAGCTATTAGAATTTTCCTGCACGAAAATCCTGCAGCAATGTGCCGTACAACGGTTTTTACCGACAACGGTATTGACCAAATAAGTACAATAGTGTAGGTTTTCTTCTGTTAGTTCGCGGCAGTGGTGGAATTTGGTAGACACGCTAGCTTGAGGTGCTAGTGGGC
>CAZTUL010000112.1:0-3720 GCA_964616275.1 uncultured Spirochaetaceae bacterium
CCTTCCTGGTGAAGGATCTGTTCAAGGGATATGAGTGGAACCGTATTCCCAAGGGACGCCGACTCATGCTGGGCACAATGTTCCTCAGTTATATCGGCACACATGACTGCAAGGTAACCGTTTCCGACAAAGGAGTCTCCGGTCAGCAGCGGTATCGGAAAATATAACGAAGTTTCTACTTTTTTTCCTCATCGAACATGCATAACTGAATCAACATGAACCTTCCTTACGTAATTAAGAGAAGGAGACATGCAGAACCTATGGCTACAGTTATGAGAAGTTTAGGAATCAATGGGATTACCGGATATCCTCTGAGTGTTGAGGTTGCTATTATTACCGGTCTTGCAGCTACCACCATCGTTGGATTAGGTGATAGTGCAGTCAAAGAAGCCAAAGATCGTATAGAAGCATGTACCGAAGAGCTTGGCTATGCATATCCCACCCGTAAAGTAGTAATCAACCTCAGTCCCAGTGATATCCCAAAGCGAGGGGCATATCTGGATTTACCCATGCTGCTCGGTATGCTCATTGAATCAGGTCAAGTAAGACCTCGCCTCGAATCATGGGAGCAGATTGGTATCGTGGGAGGACTCAGCACCACGGGAACCTTAGTGGGCTTTGATGGAATTTTGCCCATGGTAATACAGGCAAAGCACATGGGGTGGCAGCACCTTATTGTGCCAGCCGATTGTGCAGATGAAGCCGCTTTGGTAGCGGGAATAGAGATTCTTGCTTGTACATCGGTATCCCAAGTAATTGCCTACTATGAGAGGCGATTACATATCGCTGGTCACCAGAGGCATCAAGATACACATACCGCGAAAGACAAAAAGAGCCAGAAGGATTTTCTCGATGTTGTTGGACACGAAGATATCTTACCCTATCTTGCCGCTGCTGTGGCTGGCAACCATAATCTCTTACTTGTAGGCCTCCCGGGAAGTGGTAAATCTATGATGGCACGTCTGCTGCCCACCATTCTCCCTCCCATGAGTGAAGAAGAAATCTTAGAGGTTTCCTCAATTTACAGTATTGCCGGGGAGCTTGATGGGCATGAACTGAAAGAGACACGCCCATTCCGTTCCCCTCACTATAATATGTCTGCCAATGCACTCATTGGAGGTGGCCCCTATGCAAAACCAGGTGAAGTAACACTAGCACATCGAGGCGTGCTATTTCTTGATGAACTACCCGAATTCAGTAGAAAGACGCTTGAGTCATTACGCATTCCACTCGAAGAGGGACGAGTGACTATTAGCAGAGTGAACCGCACGAATCGATATCCAGCTAACTTCATGCTCGTAGCTGCTATGAATCCGTGTCCCTGCGGATATGCTGGAACGAATCGGTGCACCTGTACTCCCTACGCAATTAAAACCTATCGGCAACGCATTTCTGGTCCTGTATTAGATCGCATAGATATGCAGAAGTATGTGGGGAGAGTTGCTTTCAGTAATGGTCATACCACTCATGGGTCGGTCAGTTCTGCTATATTACGTGAATCGGTACTCCTTGCTCGCGAACGTCAATCTTTTCGTTTCCGTAAGGGCGGTGAAGCAATCACCACGAACTCAGAAATGACTAGCACACATCTTCGACGTTATTGCACCCTCGACGATGCCTGTGCATCATTACTCCAACAAACCTATGAACAGGACCATCTATCTGTACGTGCCCGGTATAAAACTATTAAACTTGCTAGAACTTTTGCAGATATTGACGGTAGTGACTACATACAACGCATCCATCTCCTTCACGCTCTGTTCTCGCGTGATTTAGAGCGGGAGATGCACCATGTCTAGCTACACTACAGATAATCATGCCCTCTACTGGGTTTGGCTGAATGAATTACCTGGATTGTCGCTTGCTGTGAAACGAAAACTCATGCAAGCCTTTGCATCGCCAAAGGAAATCTACCACGCAACTGTAGATACCATTGCTGATGCGTTACTCCAGAATTCTTCATCAGCAGGAAATCTGACTCGTTTTCGAGAACAGAAACTGTGTTCCGTCTGGTCGCAGCGTAACCTTAAAGATGCAGAGACTGTACTACACACTAATGAACAATACCAAGTGAAGATTCTCTGTGCTCACGACACAGTGTATAATCAAATTTACCACGCACATGCCGATTCCCCTTTGGTGCTGTACTATCGTGGAACCCTGGCCTGTTCCCATAATTCTATACTCGGGGTTATAGGTTCCCGCTCATGTACCTCGTATGGACGGCTCATAACAAAAATTGCTGTTGAGGAGGCTGTCGATAACTACCAAATTATTGCTTCAGGCCTCTCCTTCGGAATAGATGCACTAGCTCATGAGGAGACCTTAGCCCATGGTGGTATCACGTATGCATTTCTCCCCTGTGGATTACATAAAGCTCAACCTGCCTCTCATGCACAACTCATGGAACGCATAACTCAAACAGGTGCTGTAATAAGTCCATATTCTTGTGGTAGAGCTGCCTTACCATTCCGATTCATTGGCCGAAATCATCTGCTTGCCTCGTGGTGTCACACGCTCATGGTAGTTGAAGCTCGAATGAATAGTGGCAGTATGGATACAGCTCGTAATGCACTTGCAAAACAAAAACACGTGCTCTCTGTTCCTAATAGTCTTCTCGAGCCACAGAGTTTGGGAACGAATCAGTTGCTGGCTGAAGGTGCCAGAGCGTATATTACTACTCGCTCACTTACAAGGGAAGGTCCCCATAGCACACAGCAGCTCACACAAGATAAACATCTGGAAAGGTTCATCACGAAGCAACTGCACAATAAAGCAGCCACTACCGCTGAACTGACAGCAGGATGTGCAAGTGGTGATGACTCTACGATTATGGAATGCCTTGCTGCCTTAGAACTTGCACACACCATAGAATATCGTACAGACGGAAAGTGGCACAGTATCGGAGGTCCCTAAGTATGCCACGAAGACCACGAGAAGATTTCCCCAATTCTATTCATCACGTAATCCAACGAGGCAACAATCGAAATTACATTTATGAGAACATTCAGGATAAGCAGGAGTTTCTGCAGATACTCACTACTGCACTGCACCTGTATGAAGCACGACTGTTGCACTATGTACTCATGGATAACCATTACCACCTGCTTATCCAAGTTAAAGATCAACCCCTCGCACAATTACTGTGGTACATAAATCGTAACTACACTTTGTACTACAATCAACGATATCACCGAATTGGCACCATCTATGGAGGTCGGTATAAAAGTTACCTCATTACCGAGCCTCACAAGTTCTTCAGTACCGTTCGCTATATTGTTCGAAACCCGCTAAAAGCAGGATTAGTCGATTCATTTTTGCGTTACCGGTGGAGCGGACATGAAGCTGTGTTACAGGGAGCTTCCCGGTTAATTGACCGAAAAGCGTTGCTCCTACATTTTTCACCGGATAGCACTATCGCTTTAAAGCGATACAAAGAGTGTACTGAACATGATTCGTGGTCACAGGAGACCGGTTTTACTGCTGGTGATGATACTGATAACGAACTTGAAGAGCGAATTTCTTGTTTACTCGACCGATTTCTTTCTGAGCACTCTGCTCAGCACTACAGAAACATAATCGTTTCGGGGTCCAGAGACCCACGTATACGTAAGCTAAGAAACACCTTCATAAAAACTGCCATTTTAGATGGATATGCCCTAAAACACATTGCCAACTTTCTCCATATAAGTCATGAGACGGTGAGGCGGGTAGGGAAAG
>CAZTUL010000113.1:0-3602 GCA_964616275.1 uncultured Spirochaetaceae bacterium
AAAGTGCCTGCTCGTACTGCATCGGAGGCTGTTACTCGGAGTTCGGCGAGTTCAAACGGACGACCTACATCTGTGAGATCACCAAGCTACTGGTCAAATGGGCCAGAAGATACTGGGACGAGTACAACCGGCTCGAGAGGTTGGAACCGATCGACTGGACTGTTGAGGCCAGGGAGAAAGGGAACCGGCATGGGATTTCCTCATAAATTAGCGAATAATCGGCTATTGGACATTGACTCTGAATAGCCAGAATCGCCAGTCACACCCACTTGCGCGTAATCAGCAGTCTGAAGGCATCTTATTACGCGACTTTTCAATAGACTCTACATAACTAATCAACTTATCATTATTTGATAGAGAAAGTCTGACAGAATGTTTATCAAATAATTTTATGAAATTCTCAATTGTTACTTTCATCGTAAACGGCCATTCTATAAGTTTAATATTATTCTTCTCACAAAGATGCTTTTTCCTTGCATCTAATATCTTTCGTTGCTCAAATCCTTCTTCTCCTGAAAAGATTTCAACTGCTTCATAATGCTGTTGGCCTTGGTATTCTATTCCTATTCTGAGTGATGGAATATAGATATCCAATGATTGCCTCCCAAGCCATTCATCATGAAATTGATATATTGCATGGGGGAAAAATGCATTTACTATCGCATAAAGCAAGAATTCATTAATCCAACGAGGATGAATGATACCTTTCAACATCAAATCTTCAACAAGCCTATTAAACTCGTCATGCCATTTATCAAAATTTAGAGTAACTTCTTTCCAATTCAGATCCACAGTGTCATTGTTCTTTGAAGAATAATATTCATAAGGTTGATTATAAAAAATGCGCTTTGGATACGTTTGCGTGAACATCGAAAAAACAGTTTTCCATGAAGATGAATATCTATCTTTAATATCTTTGACGATTTCTCGTTCATATGAATATGGCTCCATAAAGTCGTCCATTTGCAACTGTCGTAATCTTGAAGAGCTATTTTTCCTTAGAAAATCCATAATTGTATCTAGTTTGACACCCTTTATCACGGGCAAACCTAGCATCTGAATTTTGATCATATACATGATGATATTTCTGGAATAATTATCAACAGTGTTTACAGCTATTTTGTAATTCAATGAATTATCATCTTCAAAATAGTTGTCGATTTTTTCCATTGTTGTTTTACTTTTCAAAGATTCGGATAATATGTAAGATGCCAAGGCATTGTTAACAGAGACAAAGTAATTTACAGTATTATCTATAATTATACCATCTGTAGAATCAAGCATCTGAGCATAATCATATTGATCTTCTGGCATATCAGCAGACGAGATATGGCCAATTTTCTTTTCAAAGAACATGTACGTTTCTGCATTATAATCAAAACAAGTACAATTTGTGTCTTTATAGTCATCTTCTGAACACAGTGCAATTTTCTTAATGTTTTTCATCAAATAAATTTTATCAACTGAATAGTCCTGGCATAATATATTGCCATCTACAATTACTGTTAATTTGGTTCCTTTTTGAAAATGATATACCCAACTCATAAGCTTCTCTTTAGTTCCCAACTTGTCGATAAGACAAATCACTGATTGCTTTTTATCAATAAGCAATGTTTGGTGTAAGGAGAATAATTTATTGTATTGTATATTTCTTGCTTCAATAAATTTCTGGTTTTTATATCCACAATTCATAGCCCAAGCACCATATGGATTAGCAATTATTGCTTCACTGGTGTCTAGTACTTTTTTCCCCTTATCAGTCGGGACATAGTATGAAAAATTGAAAAAACTAGCCATTTCATCATCAGTATAATTTGCTTGGATAATTTTTACAGCATTTTGTTTTGTTCGACCTATATTTTTTAGTGATTTCGATTTCATGAATTTGATTAAATCTTCATTTCGCAGATAATATATCAATTTATTGACTGGGCAAACTTCGATGTATCCACGCTCGATTAACGAATGCAATAGCAGACTAGGATGTTGAACATGAAGTTGATATCTGAAGATGTCCCCAAATTCTGTGATAGTCGTCCTAAATCTACTGATTTCCGCATAGAAAATCATTACAATTTCATGAGGATATAATCCACTTTCAGAAGGTTTTGCATCTAATATATTTTCTTCTAGCCTTTCGTTATCACAGTATACATCTTTCATTGTTTGTATTTTGCTTCCTTTCTAAAAATTGATGAGTTTCCAACTTTTACCAGAAAAAACTCTCCGAGCACCGATGCATGGTATAAATATGAGCCATCCATATCGTCACGCAATCCAAACATGGTCCCATCGGGGAGCGGCTTGCTCCATAATAGCTTATGATATCTTCGCAACGTCGGACTTATACTGTCGGGATCCCCGCCTTTAGCATCAGTGCTGAAATCATAATCTACATCAATGATCATATTTCATCAAACCTCCACTACAGGATATATTCCCTGCAGTCTCTTTCATAGCCTACAAGGGAATTTCTGATACTGTAATCATCTGTCCTCCATCAGCGATTTGGCGACAATCAAACAGTGCTGTTGGGAATTTTATACTTTAAGTCAATCATAGAATAACCAACTACCGCCCTCTCTCTACTACCGTATTGTGTACTCAATGGTTACGAAACAGATCGTCAAGAAAAGAGGTTGAAAGATTGTTTTTATTCTCGTGGTGTTCATCAATCGAATATTTTGGGAACCCAGTTTTCAAAGGATTGAGATCGTTGATCTTTGATTGAGCCCATTCAAGCCATTTCGAAATTTCATTATCCGGCTCTGCAGCTTGGTCTTGTGCTTGATTCTTGACATACTCAACATAATCTTGAATTTTCCTCATCCGGCTATAATCCTCGGAGTCTGCAATTAGCTTCTCATATCGTTTTGCATCAAGTCTCTTCAATCGTTCTTCCTCAAGCTTTCTGGCTTGTTCCAATTTCAATCTTTGTTCTCGCTCAAGAGCCAGGATAGCTTCATTGCTACTTTGAATTGCGACATAAATGAAACCCAACATTATTTCTTTGATTGAAGCCTCGATGAGTTGCTTGCCTCGATCTTCCCAGGATTGATACACCCTCTTGCCATCATTAATTGATAAATGCAATCGACCAGTAGCGGTAGGGATGTATCTATATTTTGGTACTCTCCCATAATGGTGGTCCTCTTCATATGCCTTCCGCTCTTTTTCAGTCAATGGAAATCTCTTATTGGTGACAGGCTCAATAATGGCAAAGTATATCCTTTGTCCAAATAGATTCACAAACATACGATCGTGGGGGGAAGCATCTTCCTTTTCAATCGAAAAATCCCATTTCCGTGCTTTAAAACCTTGAAGAAGAGTTTCCATCAAGAGGCCAGCTCTCAAAGCGCAACTTTCAGTGACATCGATTGCTAATTTACCGCTATACTTATTGGACGGTAGAGTATTTTTATTCCTTGTCTGTGATATTAGAAATTTCTTGACCATAGGACTGGTGACATCTTGCTCGGATACTATCACCATTGGATTTCTGGTTTGTTCGGCCTGTAATGTTCTGGAAGCAACTTCATGGATGTTTTTGTCTTTTATCTCAATATCTGGATTGTTGAAGATTTCAGAATGCTCTTTTACTG
>CAZTUL010000114.1:0-3579 GCA_964616275.1 uncultured Spirochaetaceae bacterium
ATCATCAAAAATCGATCACCTATCGTCAGTATAGGTGAATTATTATTAGGAGATAAAAATATGGTACATGCAATAAAGTTACACGATAGTGATAACGTCGCTTCTGTATTTGACCTAGTCGAGGCCAACTCCACGGTGCTCGTGGTTGATAAAAAGGGAAACTCCTATGAACTGAAAGTTCTAGGGAAAATTCCCTATGGACACAAAATTGCCATTGAAAAAATCGAAGTCGGCCAGCAGGTCACCAAGTATGGTGAAGAAATTGGTCTTGCCACCTCAGTTATCAACATTGGAGAGCATGTGCATGTTCACAATATTGAGAGTATTCGTGGGCGTGGAGACTGGGCAAAGGCAGAGTCAGATCAGGGAGCAGCAAAATGAGTAAAGATAACAAGTACACCTTTATGGGATATGTCCGGAAGGACGGATCGGTAGGAACCCGAAATTATGTGGCAATTCTTCCTTCAGTTGTCTGTGTAAATGAAGTTGTGGAATCTATTGTCCACAACACGAACATGACACAGGGAATCATTCACCATCAGGGGTGTTGCCAGACACCACCCGACTTGGAACGTATGACTGAATGCCTTATCAAGATTGGGCAAAATCCCAACGTTGGAGCGATTCTCATTGTTTCCCTCGGGTGTGAAGGAGTCGATACCGACCGACTTGAAAAAGAATTACGTGCAACTGGGAAACCTGTTGATCGAATCAACGTACAGGAGCTTGGAGGCACAAGTGCTTCAATTCAGGCCGGAATGGATAAAGCTCAGGATCTCATCCGCCAAATTGCCGGCTGTCAGCGTACTGAAGTCGACATGAGCCATTTTACCATGGGTATTAAATGCGGAGCTTCCGACACTACAAGCGGAATAGGCAGTAACCCAGTTATTGGGTATGTAGCCGACAAAGTTGTCGACCTCGGAGGTACTGTAATTTTTGGAGAGACAACAGAATTCATCGGTGCCGAACACATTCTGCAACGCCGAGCAAAAAACCAGGATGTAGCTAACGAAATTCAGAGAATCGTTACCCAAATGGAAGACCGAGCTAAGGCTATCGGAGTCGATATGCGAAAAGGTCAGCCTACTCCTGGTAATATTGAGGGCGGACTCAGCACTATTGAAGAGAAATCTCTTGGAGCAATCGTTAAGTCCGGCACGCGAACTATTGAGGGTGTGATTGACTACACCGATGTACCAAAAGGAAAAGGCTTGTGGATTAAAGACTCTCCAGGACGAGAGATCGAACTCATGAGCGGTATGGCTGTTGGTGGAGCTCAGGTAATCCTATTTTCCACTGGTCGTGGTGCACCTCAGGGATTTCCCGTCGTTCCTGTCATTAAGATTTGCGGGAACCCCATAACATACGAACGGATGATTCACGATATGGATATAAACGCAGGACTGCTCACTACCGGCGAGAGAACGCTTGAAGAGGTGGGTGAAGAGGTCTTTGAGATGTTGCTTCGTGTGGCTTCGGGTGAAGTTACCAAAGGTGAAGCAATCAAGTACAACAAGTCTATGGACTTTTACATGCTTGGACCGGTGATTTAGCCGTTTCCTATAAGTTTATTTTAAAGGGGTAAAGTATGAGTGATGTAAGTGTAATTCGCGTGATTATCGGTCTCGTGTTTGCCATCGGGTTAATCCTGTTCTTCGTAACCCGAACAAAAATCCAAGTATTCCTAGCCATGATAATCGGTTCTGTCGGAGCTGGTTTGATTGCAGGACTTCCCGCCGCACAGGTACTGGCAGCCATTAAGAGTGGTTTCGGTGGTACGTTGGGAAGTATTGGAATTATCATTGGGTTTGGTGTAATGATGGGAGCAATTTTTGAAATCAGTGGAGCTGCAAGAAAGATGGCTCTCACCTTCATCAAGTTGCTTGGTAAGGGCAAAGAAGAAATAGCCATGGCCATTACAGGATTCATTGTTTCAATTCCTGTGTTCTGTGACTCTGCGTTCGTTATTCTCTCGCCTCTCGCTAAGTCGCTCTCCCGCAATACCGGAAAGAGTGTTATCACCATAAGCTGCTCCCTTGGTGCGGCACTGCTGGTAACTCACTCTCTGGTTCCTCCAACACCAGGTCCGTTAGCTATCGCAGAATTCTTCCAGCTTGACCTTGGTAAGTTCATTATGTTTGGATTGATTGCTGCTGTTCCTATCTCCATCTCTGGGCTCATCTATGCAAAATGGATCGGAAAGAAACTCTTCAAGCTTCCAGATCCTAACGATTCTTCTGTGCTGATTGATCGTCCTTACACACAGGAAGAGCTCGCAGAGACCGTTACTATCTCTGAAGCTGGTCTACCTTCAACATTCATGGCTTTCGCACCTATCCTGATTCCAATTGTACTGATTCTTCTGAACACCGTTGCCAGTGCATTCGGCATGACCGGTGTGGTAAAATCATTTATTGGTCTCGTGGGCGATCCTGTTGTTGCTGTAGCAATTGGCCTTTTGATTGCAATTTATGGTCTTGCTGGAAAAGTTGACCGAAAAAAAGTTGTTTCACTCCTTGATGACTCTATCAAGCAAGCCGGTGTTATTGTATTCGTAACCGGTGCTGGTGGTGCTCTTGGTGCAGTTCTTAAAGCAAGTGGTGCTGGTGATGCAATTGCAAACATGCTCGTACAAGCAAGTATTCCCGGCATTCTCCTTCCCTTCATTATGGCTTACATTCTCCGCATTGTAAGTGGTTCCGCAACTGTTGGTATGTTGACCGCAGGTTCAATCACAGCTCCAATTCTTCTTGCAATGACTGGTGTTAACCCTTACATGGCAGGACTTGCCTGTTGTATCGGTTCCATTGGTATTACTAACTTGCACGACAGTTACTTCTGGGTTGTTAACCGGACCACCGGTCTGACCGATGTTAAAGAGATGTTCCAGAACTGGTTTGGCTGTGTATTAACACTTTCTACAGTTGGTTTCGTAGTTCTATTGCTCATGAACTGGATCTTCTAATTAACAAGACTATCAGGAGACACTCCTACTGATAGTACACACTTCTCCTCAGGGCGGTTAGGATTGCATCTAACCGCTCTTTTCTATTTTAAATACAAGAAAATAATTAATGATTGCACTGCTTTTTCCTCTTTGCTATTATTGCAACGGAGAGAAACCTATCATCTCTCGTGAAACACACGTATGTACTGGTAGAGTCTCCGATAACCGAAGAGGCATTGTATGAAGGGTTCTCATCAACCATATGCGATATTTATCATACTACTTGCAGTATTAATTGCTCTCGCCTGCATTCCCGTAACCGATTCTGCCCATACGCTTCCCGTTTTACAAGGAAAAGCTGTCTGGCCGAATTCCCAAAAAACCAATACATCTATAATCTATAATCTGGATGGCGAGTGGAAACTGTTGTTCGAATCAGACTCAGAATCCTGGCAACATGTTCCCGAAGTAGCTTGGAATCGGGGCTATGGTATATATCGGATGGAATTATATGTAGAGGAGGCCTCAACTCCTTTCGAATTGTATACCGTGAATGCCGGAACAAATTATGAATTATGGATAAATAGCGAATTGACTGGAACCTCGGGAACCTATGGCACCTCGGCAGA
>CAZTUL010000115.1:0-3540 GCA_964616275.1 uncultured Spirochaetaceae bacterium
TCTGCTATTGCATCTGCAAGTGCACGAGTTCCATCCCACATGGTATCATATGCAATAGTTATTTGATTTTCCTGATACGAATCACACCACTTAGCATAGGTTTCAACTATGTGAAGGGGATTATCTCTCCATATGACACCATGACTGGGTGCGATGATATCAATAGGGAGATTCAGCTTGCCTATCTCCTCCAGTTTTCTTTTAACGAGAAAACTGAATGGGGTAAGAATATTGGCATAATATTTTAATGCCTCATATTCAAGAACACACTGATCTGCCAAATCATTAAATAAACCGGAGCAAGCGTAATGTTGGCCAAAAGCATCGTTACTGAACAATATATTGTCCTCAGTAAGATAAGTTGCCATACTATCCGGCCAATGCAGCATAGTCATCTCAACGAATACAAGTTTTTTACCATTCCCAATATCAAAAGAATCTCCAGTTTTTACCGTGTGAAAATTCCAATTCTGATGATACTGCCCTGTTAACGAATTTATGGCCTTCTCGGTGCAATAAATCGGCGTATCTGGAATATGTTTCATAAGGCTTGGAAGTGCGCCACTATGATCAACTTCACCATGATTAACAACAATAGCATCGATGGATTCTAAGGGAACTTCTTCTGCAAGATTTTTTACAAAATCTTCACCATAGGGTTTCCAGACAGTATCTATCAGGACTGTTTTTTTCTCTCGAATAAGGTATGCATTATATGACGAACCTTTATGAGTAGAATAGTCACTTCCATGAAACTGTCTGAGTTCAGTATCAATTTTTCCAACCCATGAAACATTATTTTTTATGTGTACATTCATATAATTCCTCCCATAACAAATTCAGTATACCATGATAGTCTAAGAAGTATAGGATATTGTATGGGTTGGGCAAACATCGCTGCATAGCTCACATTGATGACATAAAGAGGGTTGAATTTCTGCTTTATGTGTTTTCTCATTCATGAATATGGCACCAGCCGGACAAACTTTCATACACTTAGTACACCCAATGCACTCATCCTGATGAACATTTTTTGATCGACGAGAAATTTTCCCGCCTATTCGTAATAATATGCTATATGGACAAAGCCCATTGTGCCAAACGGGACTTTTAAAAAATAGGGTCACTACTAAAGAGAGTATGAAAAGTATGAGAAGTATAGGTATGTTTTTATTGAACAAACGTTTTCCCATAATCATGGAAGTTATTGAAATTATAAGGATTAGGAAGGGCATCCTGGAATGTTCCAGCCACGCGGGATGTTTCTTTCTCTGTAAACCAATTTTTTGTGAAACATGCTGAATCGGTCTCATGAGTGTGTTCATCGGACACACGTAACCGCAGTAAATACGCCCAAAAAAGAACGACAGTACTACGCCGATGAGATACACAAGTAACCATACTTGGAATTTTTGTGACATCATGAGAAAAATAAACAGGATAAGAAAGAGATATCGGATGATATGAGCATAGATACGTTTTGTCATAGTTGCATTTCTCCATTTTTTTTTAAAAGTATATAGGGGATGTGACAGGAAGATATGTCGCAGATGCAACATTCGTCGTTAGAAAATCACATTTCCAATGGTGATTACATGCTATGTATATATTTCACGAGGGACTTTTTATGTATTTACAAACAGAAATCGATGTTCTAGAATCTCGGAATATATTGCTTCAAGTGGCAAAAACACGTATATCGCATATCTTTGGGGCTAATCGAACAATCGTTTCACGTGAATTAATAGAAACGGAGCATATAGGATTCAATAAGATGAGGAATCGTACGATTATTGTGAACGAAATCTCATAAAAAAGCAAAACTGAGTCGAATTTTCTCTATTTTCATCATTCGAGGTTGTTTTTTTCAAAATCAACGTTTATAGTAATTGGCATATATAGAAGGTGGGATTGCGTATGGAACTGCAAATTCAAGATTTGGTTAACTCAATCAAACGTGATGGTATTTCTGAGGCTGAAAAGAAGGCCGCAGAGATTTTATCTGAAGCAAAAGTAAAGGCCGAAGAGATAGTGCGAAATGCAACTAAAGAGGCTGAACATCTATTAGACGATGCACGAAAAGAAGTTTCAGTCATGAAACAAAGTGGTAAAGCTGCTGTTGAACAGGCTGGAAGAGATGTTATCCTTTCTCTCAAGAAGAGTATTAATGCTCATATGAACCGACTTCTTGAAGATCAAGTTAATAAGACTATTTCTGGAAAAGATTTATCGGCTTTAATCGTGCAGATAGTTAAAACTGATATAGTGGATCATGCGAATAGTGCACTTGAGTTACCGGAGAGTCAGGTTAAGAAACTAACTGAATCATTACAATCAGAGCTTGCGAAAGAGATTAAGGATGGTCTTGAAATTCGCCCTGTCCCATCTGTTTCCGTCGGTTTCAGATTAGCCTCAAAGGATGGCTCCAGTTACTATGACTTCAGTGATGAGGAAGTAACCCGTATGCTGGCTCCATTCCTGAATGCTTCAGTCCAAGAAATTTTGGTCTCGGCATCTGAAACTCGTTAAGGAGTAGTTTGTGGCTTCCTATTATTACTTGGTAGCTTCACTGCCAATGCTTCGGTTTGATGAAGCACCTCCCATAACGATGAATCAGTTCCTCAGTTCATGTAAACAGTCGATGAATCTTAGAGACTATAATCTAGTGGAAAAATTGGCACAAGGTGAAGTCGGTGAAGTACAACATGAGCATCCATTTCTTGCCGACTGGTCTAAATTTCTCCTGCAGATGAAACAATCACTGCATGAACAGCGGGGGAAAGCTCTCGGTAGAACGGCAGAGTCTGATCGTGCCTCGTTCAATAGAGACATTCACATTGAAGAGGTCGTAAAGTTGGCGATGCAAGCAGAAAATCCCCTTGAAGCTGAGCTTTTACTCATGCAATATCATTGGACTGTTGCGGAAACACTTTCTCAATCATGTGTATTTTCTATTCAAGTACTATTTACATATGCCATTAAATTGGCCTTACTGGAACGAAAAGCGTTATTCACACCTCTTGAAGGTAATGCTGAGTTCAAACGCTTGTTCTCAAATTTACAATCGATTATTAAGAGCATATAAACGGAGTGTATGGTTATGGCAAAAAATAGCGGGCGAGTCACCGGTGTAAACGGTAATATGGTGACGGTCAAGTTCGATGGAAACGTTTCTCAGAACGAAGTAGGGTATATTCTACTTGGTGAGCAGAGACTGAAGTCTGAGGTGATACGTATTTCCGGCACAATCGCCTCGTTACAGGTTTTTGAAATGACCAGTGGCGTTCAAGTGGGAGATTCTGTTGAGTTTACCGGAGAAATGCTTAGTGTTGAACTTGGACCTGGTCTGTTAACACAGATTTATGATGGTCTGCAAAACCCTTTACCTGAACTTGCCGAACAGTGTGGATTCTTCCTTCAGCGGGGAATTTATTTGAAGCCGATTCCCGATAATTCATGGGAATTCACTCCATCTGCAGCTGTTGGAGATGTAGTATATCCTGCCGATTCCATCGGTACTGTTCCCGAAGGTATCTTTAC
>CAZTUL010000116.1:0-3502 GCA_964616275.1 uncultured Spirochaetaceae bacterium
CGTCATCATCACCAAAAAAAGCGAAACGGAATCGCAAAGCAGTCCTGATTGTAGTTACAGATTGGCCTGGCGGAACTATGGCGTTTAAGTTTGGATCAGCATTACAAACTGCACTCAGAGTTTCAAAAGACAAAATCACTTTGGTACAGATGGCTTCTGAACGAATCTTTCGAGTTGAGACGGATGTGAGCGAAGCTGAGTTCCGAGAAAGAATGAAAGAACTGGGTGTTTCCTCTGTTGGTACAACACTTTTTATTGAGATTCCTGAAATATAACTATGACTGTCTCACTCAACCACCCCGAAGAATTCCTCCACAATTGCATTCAGCTGGTTAGCAATAACTTGGAATTCGCTGTTCAAATCTAACGTCTTTACACTGATTCTATTCCCACTCATGCGATATTCAGCATCAGGATGGATCATTTCATTGGTTCTAGCGTAGAGAAGCATCCCTGCCACTTCGCAAGATGTATCACGAATGCTGGCAGTCCTGTTCTTCACGTACGTAAATATCTGATAGAGGTTACCTGAGTGGATGGTATGTTTATCATATTGGGACTGGGTGGAATGGGCCCAAAATTTGGCATCGATGATAAGAATCTTATCTTCGTACGACAGTGTAATATCGCTTTGCATTTTCGGGAGCATGGTCTCGACTCCGTCATCGAGCGCCCAGGGGATTTGAGAAGCGTTCGCTTTCAATTGAGGAAATTCCTTGCTGTAATATTCAAGGATGAATTTCTCATATAGGTGGAACATTTCCTTTTCATCCACGAAGGAGGCAAGTTTGTATGCTCCGCTGTCAGTTGTTAGGAGCATGCCCTCGATTATAAACTGGCAAACCCCTAGCAACATTCGATACGTGTTATTGTTGCGATGGAACCTCAAGGTAGCCCAGCGTATCGATGCGGGATCGATAGCGTCCACATTCGAGAAAAACAACATCTCTTTTTTCAGCTCATTCTTGTATGTGGCTTCCACTTGGGAATGATGCAGGAGGATCATCACAGTAGTTTTCATGATTTGGTTGAGCAGGTTGTTTTCTGACAGCTCATCGTACTCGCAGGTCAACACCTGTTTGTGTGCTACCCTGTTCCTGACAGTTCCGGGCATCTCGATCTTTCCACGCATCACGGTCAGATCTTCCGTGAGATTCAGGTACTCCCGATACAACCCTTGTTTCAATTGCAGTCCGATCCCCTTTGCCAAGATGGAAGCAAACAGGTTATGGATGTTGTCGAATTCCTCTTTAGCGATATCTTCGAAGTTTTCCTGACTCAATGCAGTGAAAGCGTACGACAACATGTAGTAAATGTTCTTTATAAAAACATTCCCATATTGTTTCATTGGAACACGCCGAGCAGTAAACTTTCCCATCGCTGTAGTTTATTTGAATCATCGAACCAGTATTCACTCAGCATGGGAAGTATCTCAAACTTGACTACAGATTCAAGCCACTCCTCTGTACATTCATCCTGACCACAAAAATAACTATGCCCAATTGAGAAACCCTTTCCTAGTGATTTATCCAAAGCGATTTCCTTATTCAATTCCTTTACCCTGAGCAGAAGCTCATTGAGAGTCTCATCATCAAGGGATTCCTGATACCGTATAAAACCATCCGAATCAAAACCGGGTTCGAGCTCGAAGAAACTGAAACGACGACGGAGGGCATAATCGATCATAGCAAGACTACGATCGGCCGTATTCATCATGCCTATGATATACAGATTCTTCGGTACAAAGAACGACATCCCGTTATACGCCAGCGTCACCTTAGTCCCACGGTAATCGCGCTCGAGCAACATGAGGAGCTCTCCGAAAATCTTGCTCAAGTTCCCTCGATTTATCTCGTCTATGATGAAGAAAAACTCCTTGTCCGGCTGGTTGGCTGCCCGCTGGCAGAATCGGTAGAAAATTCCGAACTTCAGTTCAAATTTGTCCTCCACCGGCTTATATCCCATCATGAAATCTTCATACGAGTAGCTTTGGTGAAACTGCACGAATTCAATTCGATAATCGTCCTTCTCCCCGATGATCGAATATGCTAGGCGCTTTGCAGCGAAAGTCTTACCCACTCCCGGGGGGCCTTGGAGTATGATGTTCTGCTTGTTCTTCAGGACTGCAACCAGTGTATCGTATCGGTTTTCTGGCAAGTATACTTCTTTCAGAAAGTCTTTTTTCCCATAGGCCTCGACATGGTCCTTTACGGCAACAGGATTCTCCTCGCGGATAAGATCCATTATGAAATCAAATTCCCAGTTGGTTAGCTTGAACAGGCTCCCTTGGGCATTTCTAAAATATTCCATCCTCTCAAGTTCAGGACATTCTTTCAATGTTTGGTAGTCGATTGGTACTGAGAGGCCTTCGATCTTTTCAAAATAAATCTTCTCACCATCCTGTTCAGCGACAACTTTCCCCAGCGCAACAATTTTCTTGATCGGATTAGATTCGTACCCGATGATTAGATCTCCCGCTTTGGCGTCCAAGAAGTTCTGAAAAATCCGACGTTTATTCCCATTGTCGTTATAGAGTGTATACGACTGTTCCTCCCCCACAGCAATGTCTGAGAAACTCCAGATCTTGGGATTTGCATTCAACCACCAATATCCGTGTATATCTTTACCATCAGTAGGGGTGGCATATAATGCCACCTTGCTCAAATCGACTTTATCCAGCGCAGCGGCTAGCTCATCCCTAAGTTTCCATACAAAACTGCCTTGGTCATCTTTATTTGCTTGACGTCCAACATAGAGTATCGGCCACCAGCGTGAGTTCTCTTGTTCGTCTTTCTTGCGAGGACAGCCTGTTTTTTCAGCTATGCGACGCGCCAGAGAAACGGAACCACTGTTGTAGAAATTTTTATTCTCTCCATATTTAGTCTCCAGTTGAGTGCATGTTGCCATACCACCGTAATCCTTAAACCTCTTCATGATCTCAAGGCTGCTAGGGGTAAAAATCTCTTTGTCATTGAGAAGCTCAATCCATTTCTCCATTGAAATTTCTGGCGAGTAATCTACGGGGATCCAGGAATCATCTGAAATCAAATCCTTCTTTGAATAATAGCGGCTGATGTAGAAACCCACATCGATGGTTAATGTTTTCAACTCTGGATCGGGATAGCAACTGGGAGTCAAGTGCTTCTCAAGAAGATCTACCAATTCCTTATCTTTATGTAGTTCGTTGCAGATTTCGTTATATAGCAGAATGCTGTTGCGAATATTGTCGGCATATGCACCTTTTTTGAATCGATAGTCACTGGACAACTCGCGGGAGACGGTCTTCACCTCACCAAATTTATAGATGTAATACTTGTCCGGATACCTGAGCCATAAATACGTACTGATTGCGTTCTCATTCTGGTAATGCTGCTTCGCGCCTTCTCCATATTTTTCAAGCAGGATGGCAGATTGTGTCTTGAAAGCTTCAATGCGCTCAAAGACTTCTTCGTTTTCATCGAACAGTGCAATAAACATCGCCCGAACTTCCTCAGGAGCCCGA
>CAZTUL010000117.1:0-3477 GCA_964616275.1 uncultured Spirochaetaceae bacterium
TTATGCTTTACTTTATATACATCATCACCATATTCACAGAAACCGTACCCCTGTTCAGGAAACATTTTATAATAGTAAATTTCGGGTTGAGGGTGAATATGGGGAGGATAACTTGACCACTTTCCAGGAGATGTGATTACTTCGCCAAAAACAAAATTAGACCATGGTGCAAGATTTTTATCCAACACTGTCCGAACAGTTCTTGTACCAGTTTCGTACATGGTCCCTTCTCCACGAATCTCATCGGGAAGATCTTCTGGACCGTATAGCTTAGCATCGAATTCTCGTTCATTTTCTGTCCGATGCACGGTAAGCTCAGATCCTTCGATAATACTTGTGATAGAAATAGCTGTATGTGCCGGAACGTGTAATACCCATGGTGAATTATCAAAACAATTATTCCGCTGAGCCTGTACGATTTGCCCATTCCAATTGAACTCTACCGATCCAGAAACGAGCAGATACAAACATTCAAATGGTTTTTCTTCTGAAAAAACTTCACCTTGTTTCAGTTTAAGCAATCCAAAATCCATGTACATATCCGCATGCAACTTCCCCATTTCTGCGAGAGAAGTATACCCATATGGTACTGTTTTCTGTCCTCGTACTAATCGATCTGTCATATTTTTAACTCCTTATCATATGGTTGTTGAAGTACCAGTAACTTTTCCTTTGCCTTATTCCGAACAGCCTCCATACAGGCTGGATAGAATTTTAATCGATCAAACTCTCCTGGATTTTGTGTAAAAAGTTCTCTTAGTGTAGTACCAAAAGCCATGCGAAGAGCAGTTCCAATATTTACTTTTCTAGCACCACATGCTATCAGTTTCGGTATTTCCGTATCTGATACTCCGCTTGCTCCATGAATAACTAAAGGAATCGCAATTGCAGCATGAATACGCTGAAGCAAATCGAACTGTAAAACAGCCCCCTGCTCTTCCATTCTATGCACCGTTCCTATAGCAACTGCGAGTGCATCGATATCGGTATGTTCACAGAAATATTGTGCTTCCTGTACTGTTGTGTAACGTGCAGTAAAAGGAATAGTCGGATCACTATACCCCACTGCACCAATTTCAGCTTCCACACCTGCTCCGTACTGTCTTGCAAGTTGAGAAACCTCACATGTGATGGCTATGTTCTCCTCCATTGATAATTGAGAACCATCAAACATTACGGATGAATATCCGGAATCCAGTGCCTTCTTTATTACTTCAAAATCTGTACCGTGATCGAGATGAACACATATCTGTACACTGGATTGAGCTGCCAGATGAAGAAGCATTGGTGCAAGAATATCTATTCCCATATGGGCAACTGCCGCTTTGTTTGTCATGAGTACTATCGGAGCATTCACTTCCTCGGCTGCAGCGACAATCGCTGAAGCATCCTCAAAACCGAAGACATTACACGCAGCAAGGCCATGACCTCGTAGTCCAGCGGTCGTAAGAACTTCCTTTAGAGTGGCTTTCATACTACTGTAGCTCCCCCGAAGTTATCGGACTGACGACCTCTCCATACATTGCTTTTTTTTCGGAAATAAAGGTTCGCAACGTGTCCATAGTTCCCATATCTGTAGAAATACCATGACTTGAAACCGATATTGCAGCTGAAGCACTACCTAATTCCAGGCACTCTGGAATTGACATTCCTTCCAATAACCCCGACAGAAATGCACTGCTATAACCATCGCCACCGCCAAAAGATTTGATAACTTTCACAGGAAATGGCTTCACTTGATACGCCCTATTATCCGACACATAAGCATGTGATCCAGCACTCCCATGCTTGATAATGATAAGTCGAGCCTGTTCATTAAACCAGTTATTAGCAATTTCCTGATCACTTCGTTGAGAACCACGTTTCCCATCCATGATATCAAACTCTTCTCTCGAGCCCATTATTATGTGGGCGTACCGGGCAGCAATGGAGAAATAGAGTGCGGTTTCTTCCTCATTTTTCCAGGTGTAAGGACGATAATCTATATCAAAGACAATTATTGTTCCGTTCTTTCTGGCAATTTCTAAAGCTTTCAACGTAGCTTCACGTGAAGGACTTGCAGCTAGAGCTGTTCCACTAATTATGATTAATTTTGCTCGGCTAATATATTCGCTGGAAACATCGGATGCTTGCAACTGCAAGTCAGCAACATTATCTCGATACATTACCAAACTGGACTCTGTTTCACTGAGAATTTCGGTAAAAGCAAGACCAAGTGATTCGCCATTTTGAGCACGAACAATTGACGAGGTATCGACTCCCTCTGCATTGAATACATCAAGACAATAATCACCAAGCTGATCATTTGAAATACACCCGATAAATCCCACCTTCTTACCTAGGCGGGCCATACCAACTGCGGTATTCGCCGGAGAACCACCTACATACTTTTTAAAGGTGATACAATCACCCCATTTCTTATAGTAATCAACTGGATTGATATCTATACAGATTCTCCCCAACGCTATACTGTCTAAATCTCTCGATTGATCAAAATTGAGAAGTGCTTCCACTTGAGCCTCCTTTTGGTGCTATTGCACAGGTATCCTACGACAACTTACTCAATAGTTCAATATAAATTTACACAATCTGTTTATATTGACAATATTGACAATATTAATGTTATATATTATTCTTAAAACCAGCTGGAGAGGAAGCGAATGAAGGACAATTTACGACAGAACTTGCAGGAATATATAGACGCTCATCGTGAGGTGCCACTGACACATTTATGCGATGAATTCCACATCTCAATGAGCACAGTGCGCCGTTATGTTGATTCGTTGGTGAAAGAGGGATTATGCAGTAAGTATTATGGTGGAGTTCGCAGCAATACCTCGCCGCAATCCACTTTAGCTCGGAATACATCAGAAAATCCTCTTGAACGCGAAAAACGAAAAATTGCCGAACAAGCGGCAAAGTTCATTTGTGAAGACGATATTATCTATATTGATTCGGGAAGTACTACACGATATATACTCGATTATGTACCTGTTGATATTTCATTAACCGTTATTACGAACAATTATTTTGCGATTCAATCCGCTGTAAATTTGATAAATATCACGGTAATTACTCTACCTGGAATTTTCGACCGTAAGACACATGCTTTTATAAGTGAACGTGCAGTTTCTTTTCTTGACACATTCAATATTCACAAAGCATTCCTTGCCTGTACTGGAATCACCATCCAGAATGGAGCAACGAATACCTATTCTGAGGAACATGCAACCAAGGCACAAGTTGCTCGAAAAGCTCATGAGATATTCCTACTGGCTGATCACAGAAAATTTGGAATTTCAACATTGATGACTTACTGCAAAATTGAGAACATACAAACAATTATAACAGATGCTCAACCGCCGAAAGAATTTACCGAGGCGTTTGGAACCATTGGGAACAGACTAATTATTACACGATAGACAAAAATACTTATTCAAGAATTCTAACGAACTTGAGCTGTTGAAGATCGGACTA
>CAZTUL010000118.1:0-3378 GCA_964616275.1 uncultured Spirochaetaceae bacterium
AACGCACCCCTTGCTTTCGTTACGCTGCTCGAGCAGGTTCTACTTTCTTGAATCAATAATATGCTTTCGTACCGTCTGCTGCACTGATGCATTGAAGGGTGTATAGTCATTATACGTGTATTCACAAATATACACACCGCTGTAATCCTTGCAGAGGGCAAGAACATCATCGAAAGGTATTTTGCCAAAGAATGGTGGGAGATGGATGTCTCCCTTTCCAAACTCGCGTCTCCAACTCATCGTCATACTATCGTACACAGGCCTATTTGTTATACGAAGTTCTTCGAAGGTTCCAGTATTATCATTCAGATGCATATGACCGAGATATGGAACCATGAGTGAAACAGCTTTAAGAAAGTCAAAATGGAAATAGTTTGCGGCAAGGAATGCATGACCTGTGTCTAGATTCAATTTTAGATTGGGATTATCTACCTTCTGTGCAAGTTCTACCACTGGTTCTACAATCTCTACTTCAATGTTCTCAACACAGAGAAGAACTCCAAGTTTACCAGCAAGATCGGCTGCCCAGCGATGAGCATCGAGAAATTGTTCTTCTACTTTAAAATCCTGACTTTTTATTTCGTAGTGAAGGACTAATACCCGCATGTTCAGCTGCCGACAGATTTCCAACGATGAAGCAAGGACTGCCCTATGCAACTCTGGACGATTCGTATCTCGCAAGTCGAGTCCTCTGCCTATATGGGCAGTGTAGAAGAGTTCGTGCATCTCAAGAACTGATCTAACCAGGTCTACCCAGGGTTGACAGATTTCTCCCTCAATAATCATCGGAAAGCTTTCTATATTGATTTCCACACCATTAAACCCCTCGTCTTTAATACGGGTTAATGTTTCGTTTAGTGCTTCAAAACCTTTTATTTTAGGGAGATTAACTCCAATCAATGGCCATGCCATATATCCTCCTCCTGCACAGTGTGCAGACTCTGGTTGAAATGTACCATACCTATTGACTTAGAGCATAGCTCTTTAGAATAAAAGGTAAAGATTTATTGTACATTTACCGGTCAATTCCGTACATTTTTGCTTAGTGGATTTTAGAAAAAATAGTATGTAAATAGAGGTAGTGTAGATGTATTTATTTTTTCAAAGTGATATAATCAGAAGCAGTAGGAAGCACTTGGGTTGCATCGCGACTGAATTGTAGTTTTTGCAGCTCAAGAGCGTAAGGAGCTAACCGTGGAGCAAGTCTCTGCGCAGCGGAACACGTCTGTTGATGACGAGCCTCCGCTTACACAAATGGGTGTGGATTATCGCCTTTCCACACCCTCGGCCACACGATTCGGAGCTTCCGAATCCTCCCTGTTCAGAAAGCAATTTTTTCCGAGCACGAATTTGACCCAGTGGAACGATTGGCATTGGCAGCTTTTTCACAGGATCACGACAACTGAGCAGTTACTCAGGTTCTTGGAGCCAACAGAGGAAGAACGTGCGGCACTACAGCGTTCAGACTGGCAGTTCCCCTTTTCGGTTACCCCCTATTATCTGAGTTTAATGCATTTGAAAGATCCGAATGATCCGTTACGAAAGACGGTAATACCACACATAGCAGAAAGCATCGTCTCAGCTGGAGAAGCCATAGATCCGTTGGCGGAAGATCACACAAGCCCAGTACCTGGAATAGTTCACCGATATCCCGATCGTGCACTTTTCCTTGCCACCAGTTTTTGTTCAGTTTACTGTAGATACTGTACCCGCAGTCGTCTTGTGGGTGGGCATACTGAAGCTTTGGAAGAGTATTGGGAACATGCACTTTCATACCTTGAGGCCCATACTGAGATTCGCGATGTAATTATCAGCGGAGGAGATCCCTTAACACTCTCAGATGAACGGCTTAGTCTACTGCTTGCACGATTTAAGCGGATGAAACATATTCAGATGCTTCGTATAGGAACCAAAGTCCCCTTTGTTCTTCCCCAGCGAATTACTCCTGCTTTGGTAAAAGTACTGAAAAGTTATCGTCCTCTGTATATAAATATACATGCAATTCATCCCAATGAATTGAGTCCTGCTTCACGACAAGCATGCAACCGGCTCGCTGATGCCGGCATTGTACTTGGTAGTCAGACGGTTCTTCTCAAAGGGGTTAACGATTCAGTATCTGTCATGACTGAACTGTTTCACCAGCTCCTCACAGTCAGAGTGAAGCCATATTACCTATTCCAATGCGATCCAATTGTCGGGTCATCACATTTCAGAACTTCTATAGCAAAGGGCAAGGAAATTATGGATGGTCTGCGTGGTCATACAAGTGGACTGGCAATTCCTTATTATGTAGTAGATACCCCGGGAGGCGGAGGTAAAGTCCCAATTCTACCCGAATATGAGATGGCTCACGATAGAACAGGATACTGTCTACGGAATTATGAAGGACGAACCTTTGTGTATCCCGATTATCCTGAGGAGTCATAAGATGCAAATTGGATTGACGTATGACCTGAAACAGCGATATCTCGAAGATGGATATGCACCTTGGGAGGTCGCGGAACTTGATGCACCTGAGACTATTGATGCTATTGCAACAGCATTACAACGAAATGGATTCGAACCTGTAAAGATTGGTAATGTGAAGGATCTGGTACAGGCTCTTGCCACAGGTCGTCGTTGGCCTCTGGTGTTCAATATTGCCGAGGGATTACATGGACTATGTCGAGAAGCTCAAATACCTGCACTGTTAGATGCGTATCGGATACCGTACGTATTTTCAGATTCTATGACCTTGGCAATCACTTTGCATAAGGCACTGGCGAAATCTGTTGTTCGCCAGCATGGCGTACCTACGGCTGATTATTGTCTAATTGAACATGTGGAGGAGATAGACAGGATAGATTTGCCATTTCCTCTGTTTATAAAGCCGGTAGGTGGTGGTACTGGGATGGGAATTGATGGCAATTCTATCGTTTCTGACACATATCAATTATATGCTCAAGTTCGTAGACTCCTATCTTCACATAATCAGCCTGTTCTGGTGGAAACATATCTTTCAGGAAGGGAATTCACCGTCGGCGTAGTGGGAACCGCAGAATCTGCTCGGGTAATTGGCATGATGGAGATTGTGGTTGATGGATCAAGTGATCATGGTGTGTATTCTTACACAAGCAAGCAGCAGTATCTTTCCTGCACGAGATACCAGCCTGTTTCCACAGAAATTGCCGGATTGTGCAAGGAGGCAGCACTTGGTGCCTGGAGAGCTCTTGGATGTCGAGACGGAGGAAGAATTGACCTTCGTATGGATGAAGCTGGAATTGTTAACTTCATAGAGGTGAATCCGCTTGCAGGCCTACATCCGATAGATTCCGATTTGCCAATTCTCGCAACCATGGCAGGTGTTTCATACGATGAGCTGATTGGGATGATTATGGC
>CAZTUL010000119.1:0-3331 GCA_964616275.1 uncultured Spirochaetaceae bacterium
CAGCAATCTCTTGAAGTTATCTTCCTTCTTATATTCATCCATATCCGAGAAGTGTTCCTGATATGCCCTGTTGATCGGATCCAGATACTGATGGCGATAACTCAAGGACCTATTGCAATCAGCTTTATGCAGCACCATCCATAGGTCGAAAGCAAAATTGCTGTAACCGAGCGAATACTTGATGGTCTTCCCAATATCTTGTGCATCCTTCATACGCCTCAAAGTCGTTTCGAATTGCTGCACATGCACCTGTTCCTCGCTTTCACGATCGAATATGTGGAAGATCTCAGTCTTCCCCAAAACGCTTATACCTTTTGCCCGGGATAGCGGGTCTTTTTCTATCTTGCAGTCGAACGAAGACTTGAATTTAGCCTGCGGTAAAGCATTGATGCTTTTGCTCAACCATTGTAGATACCAATCTTCTGTTTCACCCTCGACCGAGAAGTAGAAAGGTTTTGATAGTTTCATCTTCATCTACTCCTCCTTATTCTTGTCGAGAAGGCTCCGTATGACCGGCGCGAGATCGATGCTTTTTATCGCCCCGTATCGATCGACGAAATAGTTCTTCATGTAGTCTTCGGTCTTCCGTACTCCGTTCGCTCCTGCAGTACCGAAATCAGATAAGGAATAGTGTGTGCTGCAATGCGTCTCATCATCACGATCCACGAACTTGATTTCGTCCCTTCTGAACAGATTGGAATTCAGAAAGATCGGATTGTGCGTATTGAACACCAACTGTGCTCTGTGGGTGTTCAGCTCATCGTTGTGAAACAGCGTGATGATATTCATCAATGCCATCGGGTGGATGGAGGCATCGAACTCATCAACGACAAGGACACCACCTTTACGCAAGGTTTGCAAGACAAGAGGGAACAGGTTGATGAAACGGATCGTTCCGAAAGATTCGAACAGTTCTATTGGAATGGCGGCAGACTTTTCGTCCCCCTTGAATATGGAGCAAAGCTGTGCTTGATCATGCTCTCCATCCAAGACATATCCCAAGGCGTTCGAATTGACTCCAAAGAGGGCTGCTGCATCATTCAGCGTCTTCTCGATGAATACCGATTGTTTCTTCGGTTCGGAGAACTTGCGGACCAACTGCATCGAATCCGACCGGTAGATGACGATGAAGCTTTTGTCCATCCACTGGGCAATCATCGAGGCCAGTTTTGCGCTGAACATGGTCTTGAATCCGTTGGCAAGAAACAACTCCTCGTTATGGAGGCTGCTTTGGGCCAAGGCGGCCGCACCTTTCGCGTTCTGCTCATATGCAGGAACCAAGTAGGATTGAACAACCCCCATGTCCCCGACCTGAAGAGTTGCATCACCACGGGAAAATACAAGTGCATCATTGACTCGAAGAGTCTCCATGAGCACCTTCCGCTCATGATCCCGCTCCAGAAATCGTCCAAGATCTAGGGAAATCGCGTATTCGAAGAGAATCCCATGATCTATGAACGTAATGGAAAAATCCACCGGTTCGGCAGCACTGAGTGTATTGTTTGGAATCAACTCAAGTGCATTGGAGGCGGCATTGGGAGAATCCTTCACCTCAACATTTCGAATATGACCGCGAAGCACGATTTGCTTGAATGTCTCCATCGCCCCGATGATGTTGGTCTTTCCCGAGGCATTCGGTCCATAGATGACCGCCGAGCTCAAAGCTTTATGAACACTACGCCCGATCTTCTCCGAAAGAATGCTGTAGTCCAGCCCCTTCTGCTTAGGGGCGACTTTCATGGAGAATACACATTCATCCTTGAAGGATTTATAGTTCTTCATCTTGAATTCCAACAACATGATAATACCTCCATTTTGCAAGTATATTGCAAAATCATATTCAATATATACTACTTAGTGAGAAGATTGTCAAACATAATTACTAATTTTGCAGGTATTTAACAAAATTAAAATTATAAACCACAGGATAGCACTCACCCATTCGCCACCTGTTGATACTTCATCACCACATCGATGCCATTCGGCTTGATGATCACCCTCCAATAACTTTTGGAATAGCAAAACCGATAAGACGTTTGTTCCTATCTAGATTAAATCTTGCCCAATCGACATCTGAAAGGACGTGCGCAGGATAATAGAATCCAGATGATCATTCCGAGAAACTCAACAGGTTGGACTGATATAAGGATTCCATTGACTCAATGAAGATTCCCCATTCGGGATTCATTAGTTTTTCGTTTTTCGTCAAGTAATACTGATACTTATAAAGCATTCTTAAAGACTGTCGGAGGGAGGGATTTTTTACGCACAGGTAGAAAATTATCTCGTACATTTTTATCGCTTGAACAGTATCAAGCCCAGTAGACCACGATTCAGCCATTTCAACCAACTGGAGTGCATTAGAATCATGGGCTGCAAAATAAAGAAGCCCTTTGACAGCGATATACGCAAGGGTCTTAACCTCACCACGATCATCCCGATTGTTTACTTGCGGATCATATTGAGTGAGAGGAAAAATTTTATCTTCGATCGAATCTCTCAGCATCATTTCAACTCTGGTTAATTCAGAATCTTTGTGGATGATTATCTGTGGTGGCGTTTCACCCTCTTTGTTTTGGATGAAGGTTTTGATATCCCTAGAAACCAACTCATCTCGGACCGCTTCATGAATCGCCAGGTTGGGGAATGTTTCAAAAATTGGATCCAGCCAAAAAGCTTGGAATTTAGAAAAAGGGATACCCCTGCTCGAAAGGTTCGGACGATCTGGAGGGATAAGAAAATTTGCATCCAAAGTGATCACTTGGGTCGGATCATTGAACAATGATTCCAAAGAAGGATTCTTCTTTGCAACATCAACTTTCATGATCCTCATCCTCAAAGAAATCACGCAACTCATCTAAATCATCTTGTGAGACTGAAATCTCATAGCCATAATCGGAAGGACTTTTAGCGAATAGCCCCAAGGTCCTTGCAAATGTATCCTCGTCGATTAGACTATTTTCGAAGTTTCGCAATATGATCTCTATAGCACTCGGCGAAGATCCAATGGTTTTAGTGGCAGTATTCAATCTGATGAAATCATCATTCTGGGTTGATTTTCCGATTCTAAAATATTCACCATCACAATCGCGTTCATCAATTTTATACAACTCTTCGTACTGTTGCTCAGTTATAGCTTGGACTTCCCATAATCGTTTCACCAACGATCGATATGGAAGCCACCAAGTACAATGAAGTCTCGCAATGAAACGAAGCAGGACTTTTATCTGGACCGTTTCAAGTGAATAGGATTTGAATTCTTCGAATACCCGGCGCTTCAGCACATCCTCAGGTAACAAAAATTCGGCGGCAAACCAGTTTGCCTTGGCTT
>CAZTUL010000120.1:0-3301 GCA_964616275.1 uncultured Spirochaetaceae bacterium
CATCCCGCAAGTATCACAAGTCCAATTACTTTTTTAATGATTTCCAGTTTCAAAAAAATATCACTTCTTCCCATTGCATTGATTGCTTGGAGATTTGCTGTATGTATTGGCCATAGGGCAAATGAAGCACAAAAAATCTGAAGGAATGATACAGCTGGTAACCACTTCTCAGTAAGCAAGAGAATAACAAGAGGTTCAGCAACAACCGCTAAACCAACCATCAAAGGAAACACTATAAAAGAACTTGTAACGATAGCCCGACGCATCATAGACTTCACACGATCAGCATAGTCTTGATGAGCGGCTAAGGCAGGGAGAATCACAGATTGTATGGAGCCATTAATATTTGAAATAACAAGCTTTGGAAAATGTTCTCCGCGATTATAATATCCAAGCATAGATGGAGTATATACTTTGCCAATGATAAGGCTTCGTAAATCACGATAAGTAGTATCTAATAGAGATGAGACGAGAAGTTTCCAACCATAGGAAAAAAGCACCTTTACCCTATCTAAAGAAAATTGTAGTGTCGGTCTCCACCTAACAGTAAACCATAGTATTAGTGTAATGCATACTTGACTGGCTAGCTGCTGGATTACCAAAGCCCATATTCCATATTCAAGATATGCGAGACTTATTCCTACAACACCTGATACAATTCCTGCGCCAACACTACTATAAAACAATCGTTTAAACTGCATTGTCCTGGAAACAATCGCATTCTGAATTGAATTGAGTGCTCCAGGAAAGAGTGTTAATGCTAATACACGGAGAACAGAAACTAAACTCTGATTATTATAAAACTGTGCAATAAATGGTGCAGAAAAATAGAGTACCACATAGAGCAAAGAGGCTATGCCCAAGCTTAGATAAAACACTGAAGAGTAATCTACTTGATCGACTGTTTTCTTCTGAATGAGAGCGGTATTCAATCCACTCTGAATGAAGACATTTGCAATGGTTATGAATATTACTACGAGAGCAAGAATTCCATAATCCTCTGGAAGAAGAAGACGGGCAAGGATAATGGAGATTACAAATTGGAGACCTTGTACCCCTCCTCTTTCTAAAAATTTCCAC
The DNA here is from genome assembly GCA_964616275.1 of uncultured Spirochaetaceae bacterium. Taxonomy (GTDB): domain Bacteria; phylum Spirochaetota; class Spirochaetia; order Sphaerochaetales; family Sphaerochaetaceae; genus CAYZJV01. Next base: position 1,081 of record CAZTUL010000120.1, read on the forward strand.
ATCAAGTTTTTGAGAACTGATGCCTTTATGTGGTCATGTTCTCCCATAGAATTCTCTTATTGTAAAGAAAGATTTAGTTATCATATTAGCTATCACTTCCTAGAAGTTCATCAATAATTATTTTTGTCTGCTGTTGAATTTTTTCTTGATTAAATTCTTCAGTGTAATGTAGATAATTATTTTCCTTCTCAAATTCTGTTAATGGTTGATAAAAGGAACTATAATCTTTTTCTAAATCTTCAATTCGAAAAACTTTTACACCAATGCACTTGCACGTTTTTATGAATGGATTCCTTTCACTCAGATATACTTTTACTCCAGATTTTATAAGCGCGGAAATATTGCCTACTGCTTGTTGACGATAATGATTCATGATAGCAATTGAACAAGTTTGAAGTATCTCATGATATTCCTCAACTGGCATAAATTCTAATAAGGGAATAAAGGCATCACCGAAAAGCTTTTTGCCTACTTCTACGATGTAATCACGATATTTAGGATCTCCATAACTCAAGGGTACAATAATCTTTCTATCCCCTAAATCAATGTGCTGCAATATTTCGAATGCTTCTAGATGATTATTTGTAAAAGAAGCTGAATTACCTATTAGTATGTTTGGACCTATCTGAGGAAACCCTTCTGCCGGTGACATCTTAAGAAGAGATGCTCCATAGTTCCAGGGTAGATATTTCATTTTTGATCTCGGGAAATACTCTAAGAAAAGCTTGTAGTCTTCCATTATGACAGGTGAAAAAAATTCTATTCGTTTTAAAGAATACTTGAACAAGCAATTTCTAACGAATCTCTTCAGTTTCTGAATTGCAGATACTTTCTCTGAGATTTCATTCTCAGATTTCAGTTGTGCTGTTAAAGGCCCAAATAATGTATAGCCTTTTTCAACAAACTTGTTATAGTAATCATACCCCCATCCAATCCACAATAGCTTTGTTTTTCTTCTCGCATAAATACATGCAATAATACTATACAAAGATAAACCATGAAAAACCAATGCATCAGATGTTCTAATTGTGGATATAAATACAGAGTTCAAAAACCATTTCTTTTTATTAATTACGATATCTGGTTTATTTTTAAGATATGTAAAATTTGTTGAATCTGCAATTATCAATGACCTATTTAATTCTTTTGATACAGATTGGAAATTTTCAATTCCTTTATCTGGAAACTTATCATCGGGAATTATATGTGTAATCATCCGGTTCTTCCTATTATCCTTCAAACAGAATTCATAGAATTAAGAAATGTAATCTACTACGAACTCAAAAATCCCTATCATAACAAACCACCTAATACCGGCTCAAGCTTCCTCTGCTTTGAGAAGTTAATACAACACAACTGTTGTTTGCATGGATTATATCTAAACTTTCGTGCTAGCCCATTAAGATTCATATTATCCTGTTTGTTATTGTCATCTTTCAGATAATGGCAATATATAAGTTTTCTTTGTTCATCACGAACCAGCCAGTCTCTTATTAGAGTTAGTAAGTGGGTATCATCTTCCATGAGTTGATGACCTATGACTACTAGAGTATCTGAATCTTGAAGAATCTGAACGGCTTTTGTGAACTCTTCTATTTGTACAGGATGAATGATTGGCTTCACACTGGTTGTTCCCATGATAAAAGGAAAGAAGATTTGTCCAGAGTTATTTAAATCATTGAAACGTTCTTGCTCTCTTACACAGTCAACAACTTCAAGAGAATATGGAAATTCAAAAGTAGATAGGCTTCCATTCAGGAAAGATATTGGAGCTTTTGCATTAAACCACTTAATACAAGGTGTATAGTTGGTGGTAATAATACCTGAAGTATTTCTAACCCATGGGAAATTGTAATAGAGTTCTCCTGCGTCTAATCGTATCTCTTTAATATCACCATGGGCATTCTTTAGGATAAGAAGGTGATCCCCATCCTTTACTTCAAGAACAATTAGATCTTCCATCTTCTCCAACTCAGATGAAAGCGATGATATATGTTGTCTAAGCTTCTCTTCATTCACAGAACCGAAGACTCTTTTCTTCCTCACACCATCAATATCTTGGAAGAGTTTATTGTCCAATAAATTCTCAACATGCAGTAATACGGAATAATAGGCTTTCCAATAAGCGTAGATTACATCGGTGCATGCTTTTTTTCCATATTTTGCTGGATTGTTGAAAGTATGAAAATCCTTTTCCATGGTACCGTAAGTGATGAGATCC
>CAZTUL010000121.1:0-3222 GCA_964616275.1 uncultured Spirochaetaceae bacterium
ATGTTTGTCAGAAATCTGCATACAATTTTCACCTCAAAAAAAATAGATCACAGTCCAGTAAAACGGGTTGAGAAGCGATCATCTTCTCCAACCTCATCTACATAAACAACCTTTTACGTAATTCAATTGATTAGGGGTAAAACGAAGGAATAAAAGACTGTGTTTGTAAAAACTACTGATGAAAAACGTGAAAGGAAAGGGGTGAGGGGAAATTTGGTATAATTAATTCCATGAAGAAAAACCTCTTGTTATGCAGGCACTGTAGAAAACTCCTATTTAGAGAAACTGTTTTATTCATGATAACACATTGACAAATCGAAAAATCGAAGAGAAATCGGATATTCTTTATTTGCTGAGCATATTACGATGATTCGAACAAAGAAACGATAGGACCAAAGTACAGTTGAGAAGTCTTGGGAAGATGCCCTACCATCCCACGCTTCAATTCGCGGTGGATAGTCGATTCATACTTGCCAAACAGCACCCCCCCCAGAACTTTTGGCGAACGGATGCGTGTATAGCCGTTACTTCCATGGTGATAATATTGCAGTTGGATCCTCTCTTCCTAGGTGAAATGACTATGATGACCACTGTTCTTTATGGTAAGCTTATTCGGTCCCATGTTCCCCTTGTTACTGTTGAGTTGTGGTAAACCCATTGTAACAAAGGTCCGTGGGACTTCTTTATTTCTTCCTTTTTCTGTGTGCATTTTATTTTACTGCGTGAGCGTATGAGGAGCCTCAAGTTTTTATACCCATTACACTGAATTGGTACTATACTGACTGTATCCATCTATAAGGAGGGAGTCATGCCAGGCAAGTTCATCATCACTAAGACACCGAAAGGATTCTTCCGTTTCAGTCTTCAGGCGGCGAATTACCAGACTATTCTCACGAGTCAGAACTACACCACATTGCGCAACTGCAGGGACGGGATCGAGGCGATCAAAAAGAATGCCCTTTCCCAAGTGGAGGATCAAACGTTGCAGAAGATCGAGAAGAAGAAGTACCCCAAGTATGAGGTGTACCTCGATAACGCAGGCCAGTATCGCTATAGGTTGCTTGCTTCGAACGGGCAGAATATCGCGATCGCAGAAGAAGGCTATTCCTCCAAGACGGGCTGCATGAACGGTATCAACGCGATAGGACGGGCTGCGCCCGATGCCGAGATCGACGAAACAACCCTATCCTAACCTTTTTCACGAACAAGAAGAAATTTAGGGGTTAACTTTCGCGATTAGGAGCAATCCGAAGTTCATAAAACTATTTCCATTGGATAAGCCCATAGTGTTATCGATGTGGTGATAAGGCGGTATTGCTTTATCCTCGATGAGTCGAATTTCTATAAAGAGCTTCTTTGCTCGGTTGATAATATTGCTATGGAACATAGAAATCCGACAGCACATAGATGTTTTCAGCTATGTAATTCTTTTTATTGATAATAGTAGAGGCCATTGCAACAAATCTGGCGTCTCAATCGAACGATTGTCTATGATCTGTGCAAAGGAAGGACTCCTCATGAGATAAAAACTTCAAATAGTGTTTCACGCAGAATAAAGCATCGGACAATGATAAATAATGTATTTCTGGAACCTAAATCCCAGAAAGAAATCCTGTTGAAGAGCTCAACTGGACTCCATATTATTTCCCTTTGTCCATTTCTGCCATGGGACGTAATCAGTGCCATGTATGGTGAACAGCCTGTCCCCTAGGTAGAAGACCTTGGTTTCGTATGTGGACTTCTCGTCCAGTTTCACGAATTTCATAAGGTTCTTTTGGAATTCTGCGTTCGGTCTTGTACTGCTTTTCACCTCAATGGCGACTTTAGTGTTCCATTGCGCAATTGCATCAACCTCAAGGCCATTTTTGTCCCTGTAGAATGACAGCTCCGGTGGACGGCCTTGGTTGAACCTTTCTTTCAGAAGCTCGTTTATGGCGAACGTCTCTGTGACATGACCCTTGTACGGGCTGAGTATCAGTTCTTCCCTTGTATGTATCCTGAGCAGATGGCACAACAGTCCTGAATCTAGGAAGAACAGTTTTGGAGTCTTGGTCAGTCTCCTGCCGAGATTTGAGGAAAATGGCTCCATCAGATAGACAATAAATGATGACTCCAAAATAGAAAGCCAGGAGGAGATTGTAGGAATCGACACCTTGCATTCTTTGGCTAGAGCTGACAAGACAAGAAGTTGGCCGCTGCGATGGGCACAAAGTGAGATGAATTTCTTGAAAGCAAGCTTGTTGCCGGGATTTACAAGACTGCCGACATCCCGCTCGATGTATGTCTCAATGTATGCCTGATACCAGTCTTGTGGATCTACATCCCTATCATACAAGGGAGGATACTGGCCCTTCACCATCATCCTGAACGGATCATCCGTAAGAATGCCAGCATTTGAAAGCTCTCCCACGGTGAAAGGAAGCAGGTTTATGTATGCTACCCGACCAGCAAGGCTTTCTGTTATCCCATGTTTCAGGTTGAACTGATTTGACCCCGTGAGGATATACAAACCCATTTTTGATGGTGCCTTGTCCACGTAGTATTTCACGGCGTTGAAGATCTTTGGAACCCTTTGCGCTTCATCGATGATACAGCCGTCAGGAAAGGCTAATAGGAAATCTTGAGGATTCTCGGTTGCCACGGCTCTCATCTGCTCATCGTCAAATGAGACGAATGGCATTTTAGGAAATGCAAGCTTCGCCAAGGTTGTCTTTCCGCTTTGACGAGGTCCGGTGATCGCTATCACAGGAAATCCCTTTGCTTGTCTCTCAATTGTGCTCATTGCGTTTCTGTAGATCATGTTCCAGCCTCTCTCAGTTCATTAAAAACAGAATACATCCTGACAAATTTAAAGTCAATATGACGACAATTATAAAGTATAAATATCGTCAATTATAAAGTATTCATTATTGCAACTCCATTTTCGGTGAAACAAGGTGAATATTGAGTTTAACAGCCACAAGGCAATCGATCATCGGGTTGATTCTTATGTGCAAGAAACAGAAACCTCCCTGCATCGCAAGGAGGTTTGCTATTGAGCCCAGGAGGACTTGAACTTTCGACCAATGGATTATGAGCGCATCTAAAGTCACATCCGTTTGATCTGTTATGATTCATTGTGGGTATGAGACCTTTTATAGATGGGTTTTGCCATTTTCAGGTCATATTGGAGAATCCGGAGCAAAATGAGCCAGGGTTCCGGCAGAGTTGAGCCAGTGTTCC
>CAZTUL010000122.1:0-3092 GCA_964616275.1 uncultured Spirochaetaceae bacterium
CCGCACCCAGCATCTCGCTGAAGGTCATTGGATGGATCTTCAGAAAATCCACTTGTCCGACAGGGAAGGATGAGGGCTTTGCCAGGGTTACCCCCAGCAGGGATCCTGCACAGGTCACATGAAAAGAGTTTCCATTCTCATGAAAATATTTCAATGCATTCAGTACGTTGGGAGCCTCTTGGATTTCATCGAATATGATCAGGGTGGTACCTTCGGTGATAGGAAATCCGATGATGAACTGAAGATTGTCTAGAATCCTGGTCACGTCCTTGGTCGATTCGAAGAATTGCCGGTATTCAGGATGTTCATCGAAATTGAAATAGGCGACTCTTTCATAGTACCTGCGACCAAACTCTTTGAGCAGCCACGTTTTCCCCACCTGTCGGATCCCCTGGAGAATCAGGGGTTTGCGATACGGGGATTGCTTCCATGCGATCAAAGACTGCATTGCGTCACGTTCCATACGGGGCCTCCCTGAGTTCCATCGTAGTATATGGAATACTTTGGTGAGAAGTCAAGAAATATCACATAATAACATCAAATACTGTGATATAAATCACATAATATGCAGAAATAATGTGTATATTTGGGGACGAACTGTGTGTCTGGGTTAAAGCAATGCCAAGTTGAAGTCCAACATTGTCCACATAAAAAGGCGAAATTTGGTAATTTGGTGAGGTTTTCGGAAATCAGGGGTCCAGGAAGAAATTCCAACTTAAATGCAATAAAAAAATTGAAACTTGATTGATAAGTCGATTAAGTTTCAATGAAATTTCGGAGCCATGTTAACTTTCTAAAATTCCCACATTCTGGAGAGCGATTTGGTTACATTAACGTATACACTTTTTGCGATAACCGAGCACACTTAGGAGACACTTTTTTCATCGATTGCCAGTGCTAATGGTTACAACATCAATTCAGCTCATTCTCCTCCAGCATCGAACGGAAGGCCTCGTCACTAAAGATGAGGTGGTCCAACACCCGGATACCGAGCAGTTCGACCGACTTCAACAACCGTTGCGTGACATTGATATCGTCGTTGCTGGGGATGAGGATACCGCTGGGATGGTTGGTCCAGCGTTCTCTCAATCTGTATGAGGCTCATGAGGACAATCAATTGCAACATTCCTACTGTTTATCCGATGATTCGGTGAGCAGATAATCTATGATATTCCTGTGTATTATGCCATTACGGGACCGATTGACCGGGTCCATCGAAAGTACCATTTTGGGGTAGTTGTCATCAATTGCCTCCAGAGGGGAGAATTCCCTTTCAATCGTGGCTGGCTCTGCAAGAAGGTAGGCTACTTGGATATATAGCTTCTTTTTACCGCGAATTGCTATGAAATCGATTTCCTTTTCCTCAAGTTTCCCAACGAATATCTCATAACCTTGTTTCCGCAAGTGCAGATAGACAATGTTCTCTAGTGTCTGGCCTATGTCTAGTTCGTTGTCGAAAAACAAAGCCCTGAATCCCAAATCATTGACGAAGAATTTCTCGTTCGTCTTCAACACATCCTTTCCCTTGATATCGAATCTGGGAACACCATGGATCAGGAAAGCTTCCTTCGCGGCATCAAGGTATTGATATATGGTCTCTTTAGATAAACGCCTGCCCTCATTCTTCAGATATCTGGTGATGGATGCTGCGGAAAACAGTTGACTGCAGTTCGCGAAAACATATTGCATGAATCTCTTCAACAGATCAACGTTTCGGATTGAATGCCTCTGGACAATGTCACGTAACAAGATTGATTGGTACATGTCCAGCAGATAGTTTTTGGCAATCGAACTTTCATCGAACTGCAGTATTCCGGGCATTCCTCCACTTTGGATGAATTTCAGAAATTTTTCCTCTCGTGTGGAGGTCGGTATATGTGGATACATCTCCTTGAAGGATAGCGGGAGAATCTCAATCGAGTAGAACCGCCCTGTGAGATAAGTCGCCAACTCCCCCGATAGAAGGTTGGAATTGGAACCGGTGATGAAGAGTTCTGCATTTCCCTTTGCGTGCAAGGAGTTTACCACTTTCTCAAATCCCTGGACTTCCTGTATTTCATCGAGAAATACGAAATACTTGTTCCCGTGCTTCATGCGTTTGCTGATGTAATCATGAAGCACCCGATGCTCACGGATGGATTCATATTCCATCAATTCGAAATTGATACTGATTATCCGTTCTTGCGATACACCGTCAGATAGCAACTGTTCCTGGACTTGTTTGAGGATGGTGGATTTTCCGACGCGGCGCATCCCCGTAAGGACCTTGATGACGTTTTTTCCTGTAACCGAACGGATCATCTCAAGATAACCATCGCGTTGAATGTACATTGACACCTCTTGTTTTTAGCATAAAATAGAAAAGTCTTTTATACAAGACAAAACACCTATTTATCAATAAAAAGTCTTATATAAAATACTGTATAGATAGACACGAGTAGTTTTGCATCTCGGGTATTCGAACATCTCCGTTACCGTCAGTTCACTTATGATGACTTCTAGGGCGTTCAAACACGGGATAGGATAACGAGACCATCGGAAGGCTTTATACAAGCAATACTACCAAAGTGGCAGGTTTCCTTGCCCACCCACAATTATATTCTGGACCTCACCCCTGCTCCCAGCTACGGCGGTCCCGTAACTCATGTATATTCCGTGCTTCACCTATATACCAAGCAATTCAATGCCTCACTCATCAGATTGTCATCGATGATGACCTTTGTTCACATCACAACTGGAAATGTTAAATCTTGCGGTGACATTCGGTATCCCTTTCCCTATTTAGGATGTCAGCTCATTCTCCTCCAGCATCGAACGGAAGGCCTCGTCGCTAAAAATAAGATGATCCAGTACCCGTATGCCGATGAGATTTCCAGCCTCGACTAGCCGTTCGGTCACCCGCAGGTCATCTGTGCTGGGAATGAGAATACCACTGGGATGGTTGTGTGCCACGACCACTGCGGTCGCCCGTTGTCGCAAAGGGTCCGCAAAGACCTCCCTCTATACGTTGCTAGAAAGACAATAAGTAGTTTACAGAAAAAGAGATACTAACGATACACAGTAAGTTTAATTGATCCAAACCAGTAAACATA
>CAZTUL010000123.1:0-3067 GCA_964616275.1 uncultured Spirochaetaceae bacterium
CTGCTCTCCCACATAATCAATGCAGTCTCGCTGATGTCTTGCATGGACCATACCACCGTATTGGCTATAATATTCCACCATGAAGATTTGTCGATTTTTGCCTCTTTATAGTAATCCTCCCAGTACTGTGCCTTCACTATCTTCTTTGTTAATTCTGTATATTGAGGATTGGTTGCTGGTATCGTAGAACGCTGATCCAATAATGCCTGTCCCTCAATTTTCCATTTCTGCTGGAGTTGTTCAAACATTGCTAACTCGTGTGAAGTCACGGCTTCAACGGTGAATAGTGTTATGCAGCACACGATAAAACAAAGCAGGTACATGCGCAGGTTTTTATGAATGAATCCTATGCTCATAAAATCTCCTTTCCTGAGAAAATTTGATCAGTTCCGATTCTCAAGCGGGATTATCACGGGAGCTGATTCAGGTGGAAAGTGGAGGTCAACAACAGTACCTCCGTGTAGTCCACCCTCTTGTATCCATTGCTGCTCAGAAACCCCCGCTTTAAGTACATACAACTGTTCTGTATCCAGATCAAAAGTGAATTCTCCTCGTGAATTCGTGTAGGTGCTACCTACTTCCGAAGCCCTAAGCTCTTCAAGATCACTCACAAGGTAAGCAACAACTTTTATGTACGGCATTCGAGAGTTCCCAGTCATAACTATGCCCGACAATAAAATTTTTGCAGTAGGAGCCTCTATTGAAACCTTGTCTGTTGATGATGCTAACCGATTATAATCATAGGTTAGTGTAGAAGTAGTATTATCGATTTTAAAATGGTGGACCTTCCTCGTCGAGGTACAGGTGAACACCTCATTGCCTTGTATGAGTTGCCATACATTTCCATTTTTATCGTATGTATATCCCACATAAGAACCTTCAGGTAAATCGAGACGATAAAAACCCAAATTGTTCGTAGCCGTATATAACGGAGTCCCACTGATAACAAAATCAGATATATCCTTGCTCTGTGTCTTTCCTTCCACTGCAGTTACTGGATATAGAGCTATATAGACAGGGTAAGCCTCTTTATTGAATATATCTTTCAGATACACACTACCACCAAACGAACCTCGGCTTTGGTATGTACCAAATTGTGTGAAAGGAATGTGCGCGGCACCACTAGGTTGAGTTGATACTGTAGAAATCTCAGGTGAAACTGTTGGTGAGACTGGGGGAGAGACTATTTCTTCCTCAGGTGTCGCATGTTCATCAAATCGCATTGAACCTATGATTTCTTCAATAAAGGAACGACTCTCCGGATTATCGAAGATGGTAAGCATAACAAACCCATAGCGGGTATTTGGAACAAGATAGTACCCGCTGAAAGTACCTCGCCTCCCCTGCGGTGTAGAAAATAGATGTATTTTCGCGAGATTCTTCCCCAATGTTGCAGTCCCAAGATCCATCTCAACCGTAAGATTGGGAAAATTATTACTTATATTCTGAGCAAACTGAGAAAGGCTCATACCATCAAGAGGAAGTTTAACTGCCTGGATACTAATCTGCCCAAAGTTCGGTTTATAGAAAATCACTCCCTGCGAAATCGACTCTCCCTTCACCCAGTCCTCTGGGTAGTTAAACTTTATGCCATATTCAGGCAATTCGTAGGATCTCCACATTTCTGGTATATCGTCATCGGAATCCTGTTTGGCATCAGCAAGCAATAAAACCTCATCATCACTGAGAGCCCGCGTGTAGAGTAACATGTCACTCATACTGATATCGGCAAAATAGCGATACTTCTCAAGGTTGCTCTCACTTTGACCCAGGATTATTGGTTTGTCTGAAGGAGGAATGTCAGCTACAACCGGCGATTCCAGTATCTTCTCAGCGTCGAGATATAATCGCACCTTATGTGTGTCGTAGGTTACTGTAATCGTGTGCCAATCATTCAGAGAAGGCGTTCCCCCGGATCTGAGGAGCTGTGAAATCCCTCCAATTCCCACAGTCAATTCATGAGGACTTTGTGCGTATGTGTAATCACCAGTTATTTGTAATCGCATAGTGTACGCATCGCCCTGATTGTTTCTTGTCTTTTTTGTAATGAGATACTGGTTGTCTGCAGATGTTCCATTATTAAACCACGAATGGAATTTCACCTGCATAACTACACTATAACCGTGTGAAAAATCGTATGAAGGATGATGATTGATTACTGCGTACTGGCTTTGTTTAGGTCCATCAAGTCGTAGTACTTCCTCTTGTACCGAAGCTCCTCCTAGCAGAACCATATGGTTGTTTGCGATAGAGTCTATATTCCCCTTCCAATAACCTACGAGTCCCTCATGAAAATCTGGTTGTGTTACAGAATTTGTTAGAAGGGATGGTAAAACAAATGAATAACTTCCACTCCAGTATCCGTACGATGATGTGGTAATTCCGTGTTGATCTGAACCTGCGTAAGAAGGCTGTCCTTCTCCTATTTCAATGGTAACAACTCCTCCTTCTGCAAAGCTAATAAGTCCTGAGTGTACTGCAGCCGTTCCAATCGAAGAATCATCGGTGTATGGTTCAGAGCCCCATACTGGAGCAGCGGTTCCACCTGGAGGAAATCGAAAACTTACCTGCTTTCCAATCTCACCTCGGAGTGAGATCGCGTTTTCTGTCACCCAATCTGCTTCAATAATAGCTGCATCAGATGCCAATAGAGGTACATAACCGATAAGTAGAATAAGCAAAGTACATATGAGTAACACTCTTCTCGCATATGTTGGAAATATCATATTTTCTCTCCTCTCTGTGAAGTATTGTAACAGGAGCGAAAGTAATATGATGATTGCAGATAGTACTCAATTCACTAGGTAATTATGCTCAATAATACTCGTTATATTGAAATATGCACAAATCCTGTGGATGCAATGTCACCGATCTGGGAAAAATAATTTCAATTTATAGCGTTGCTTTAAATTTTCGCCCATCCTCTTTACACAACTTAATGGCAATGTCACGACCATCTTTTGCTGCTGTAGGAAGTCCGCCACCAGGAGTGGTCCATTGCCCTATCATAGCAAAGTTGTTCAGACCAACCAGAGTCTTCGGTAGATTCCTACTGAGGGTAGCTTTT
>CAZTUL010000124.1:0-3037 GCA_964616275.1 uncultured Spirochaetaceae bacterium
CAAAAACTGTCCTGGACATCAGGGAGCTTGTCCCTGTAGAATTCATTCATGCCAAAAAAACACATTACGGTAGTTGCAGCTGTTATTCTTCGTGATGGGAAAGTATTCTGTGCTCAACGGAATAGCTCAGGAGAACTTGGCGGAAAATGGGAATTCCCTGGTGGAAAAATTGAAGATGGGGAACTTCCAGCCCAAGCACTGCAGCGAGAGATTAGAGAAGAATTGAACTCTGAAATATCTGTTCAAGAACAAATCATGGTTGTTGATCACGAATATACTACCTTTACACTCACCATGTATGCATTTTGGTGCACGCTTATTGAAGGGACTCTGGAACTCTCAGAACATACTGATAGCAAATGGCTAGTAAAAAATGATTTATTCACCTTAGATTGGGCAGCGGCTGATGTTCCTATTGTGCATGAAATTCAAAACACTTTTAAACAGTAAATTGTGATGATGTGTTTCTTATCAGTTACATTGACAATACATGACGCCGAAATTCTCATCCCGAAAATTGTTGAAACTTCCAATCTAAATACTCACGTTCAGGCCAATCACTTTTCTTTTTTGGAAGAATAATCCGTTTAGTATGTAATTCTTTAAGCCCATATTGGAGCATTGGCCCATCACTTTCAGAAAGAATTTCCTCACTAACATGCACAGTATAGTTGGAGTCAATCCCAATAAAATTATGATCAAATGCAGCATGATGGATTTTACAGAGGGAAAGTCCATTTGTGACTGTGGGGACTCCCTCATCATTTGCATCTGGAATTATATGTGCTGCATCTAAAAGCTGACGATGATGTAGATTACACAGAGCACATCTTTCATCATACGCATGAATCACTAATTCACGGAATGCATTTTGGTGAAGTCTGTGACGCGTTTCTACCATCGCATATCGCCTTACATCCTCTGAAGATAACTGAAAATCATCCACAGAGTAGTTCTGATATGTACCACGATAAGCAGCAGGCTCTATCACTGCTCGTACATATAATTGTTCTGGATAATCTTCGATAATGAGTACTGGCCAAATAGCTTGGTAATGATGTGTATAGACCTCTTTAAAAAAAATGAGTGGAGTTCTCGTCTCAAAAGCTTGTCTCATATGCCTATTATCTCGTTGATTAGGATCTGTACCCCGGTATGCATAAATGATAGTACCATCCTTCCCAATTCCATCGAGATTATAAGGACCTTTGGTTCTTGAGGTGATAGATATTGGACAGGCGAAACCGCTTGGTGTCCAAATACCTGTTTGGCCTTTAAGAGTAATTCGCTTACCCTGCCACATGAAACCCTCAGCAAGAACTCTACCAGGAATTACTGAGTTAAACCTTTCAAGATCAGCGAGATATTTAAATGCGGCAAAACGAACTTCTCTTTCCCAGTCCATATCTGCAGCATACATTGTCAGATTCTACTCGTAAAGCAATATCTGATCGTATATGACCTGATTCAATACACTTAGGGTCACAAGAGAATGAGTAGGTATCTGGCTAGTTCTTATAGTACAAATGTTACTTTCGGATTGCATGCTTTTGCTGACGGTGAAGGGGAAATAAAATAAAGTAATCTACTCCTCGATATGAGAAAAACCAAAATCCGAAGTGCAAACTGAACCTAAAATCCTAGTATAGGATATCCACTTCACTTCTAAAGCTTAATGAAAGACTTTGTCTCTTTCTGCTTGGGTCTGAACTTTTCATATGCCTGAAAGAGGGTGTAGAAAATACTGATTACATCAAAGCGAAAAATTTGCCCTAATTATATATTTTGTATAGATTTTCTCATATAGGCACTGTCAACCATATTACATATATTAAATATACTGTACTATGAGAAGTATCTCGAGATGATACATAATCTGTACATCCAAAAGGAAAAAATTATGAAGAAATTTCTCTTTACTATCCTTATCATTGCGATGAGTTTGTCCGTAGTGACTGCAGCACAATATGATAGAGCAGATGGGTTCGGCATAGGACTCACCGGAGGATACCCAGTCTCTGGGTTAGCTCTTAAATACGGAATGGGCGATTTTCGACTTGTGGGTACATTCGGATATAGTATCCGGGATAATGGGGCCATTGAAGCTGGTGTTCAATATGATTTAGATAGTTTCACTATCGACAGACTCCCCTTCTATCTGAACTTTGGTATTACCGGGGCAATGACCTTTGGATCGGCAATCAATAATTTTTCAATCAATGTTCCCATTGGTATCTCCTATTATCTTATGAGAGCACCAATAGAATTCTTCTTAAAATTTACCCCTGGAATTCTCATTAACTCAAATACTATTGAACCTGATTTTGGAGGAGCTATAGGCTTCCTCTATTATGTGAACAGATAGTATTTACTTAGAAAATTTCCCGATGTATTCGTGGGATGTTGCTTTTATGGTGTTTCATACCGTTTAAGTGGCATCCTTCGCTACATCATATACATATTCTTTTTCTTAATCGCTCAGCGAAAACTACCGATTAATCACCGTTCTTTTTGTGGGACGAGATAGAGCTCAGATAAATCATATCCCTCCTCAATTGCAATTGACTGCATTGTTGTCATAATTTCTTCTGACACCTCATGGCTACGAGAGAGGAACCACAGCGAATCACGCTCGTTATTACCAACAAGGGCCCATTTGTACTCATCATCAAGTCCAAACACCAAATAGTCAGAGGTGAATAATCCAAAGAATTTGACCTTCAATGCACCTGGGATTGCATCATCGGATCGCCACGCAACTGCCTTCACAGATGTGTACTTTCCATCCAAAGATTTCTTAAATCCACTATTCACTACTCCAATACGTCCATCATCGCGAAGCGAGTATTCTGCCGTCGCACCAACAATGTTTTTCTCAAATCTCTTCTGATAGCGTGCAATCTCATACCATCGACCGAGATATTGGTTTAGATTCAAGGAATCTACCGTATCAAGAGGATCTCCAACATACTGACTCGACGCACACCCGGAAAGGGCGAAAATTGAAAATATCATACATACCATTGCTTTGAATCTG
>CAZTUL010000125.1:0-2929 GCA_964616275.1 uncultured Spirochaetaceae bacterium
CCTTCGGGTAGTTTCATCGTTAAGAAGCGGAAGTAGGAGTAGAGAAAGTGGCTAGGTCAATCAAGAAAGGTCCTTTTATTGAGAAGAAACTCTACAAAAGGATTACAGAATCCAACAAATCGGGTCAAAAACCGATGATCAAGACGTATTCCCGCACCTCTACGATTATACCTGAGATGGTTGGATATACGATTTCTGTCTACAATGGTAAGACATGGGTCCCAGTTTTTGTTACAGAAAACTTGGTCGGGCACAAGCTCGGAGAATTCGCTCCTACGCGAATCTTCCGTGGGCATACCGCTTCAGACAAGAAAGCAAGAAAGTAGTAGGTGTTGAATATGGAAGAGAAAAAAGGTTTTAGAGCTTGCGCAAAGTATTTGCCGTCTTCCCCATCAAAGGTTCGCCCTGTGGCGGATTTGGTGAGAAGAAGACCCTATGTCGAAGCACTGGCTATTCTTGATGCGATGCCTCAGAAGGGTGCATTGCTCATTAAAAAGGTTGTGCAGTCGGCAGCAGCAAATGCATTGAGCCAGAACAAGAAGCTTGATGAAGAACAACTAGTTGTTTCTCAACTGTTTGTCGACGATGGTCCCCGCATGAAGCGAGTGTGGCCCCGTTCACACGGACGACGCGACATTCTCTTGAAGAGACAGTGTCACATCACTGTTGTGCTTGACGAAAAGGTGGGGAAATAATGGGCCAGAAAGTTAATCCTATTGGACTTCGTTTGGGAGTCAACAAAACTTGGAAATCCAAATGGTATGTCGATCCTAGAGAATATGCATCTACTTTGCATGAAGACTTGAAATTAAGGAAAGTATTGCTTACTTGTCCTGAGGTTCAGGGTGCAGAGATTTCCGATGTGGAAATCGTACGTAAACCTCAGCGAGTATCTTTGACAATCTCAACAAGTCGACCTGGAATTATAATTGGATCGAAAGGATCAAACGTTGAAAAATTAGGGACTCGGTTGCAAGGTTTGACCGACAAAAAGGTTCAGATTAAGATAAAAGAAATCAAGAAACCTGATGCAGACGCACAACTTATTGCATTGAATGTTGCTCGTCAGCTTACTAATCGCGGTTCTCACCGAAGAGCTTTAAAGATGGCTATCTCAAAAGCTATGCAGGCGGGTGCCCAGGGTGTAAAGATTAAAGTTTCTGGACGTCTTGGTGGTAAGGAAATTGCTGGTTCCGAATGGTTAAAGGATGGAAGAATTCCATTGCACACGCTGAGAAGTGATATCGATTATGGTTTCGCTCAGGCCAACACCTCCTTTGGTGCAATTGGTGTTAAAGTGTGGGTCTACAATGGCGAGATTCTTGACAAATCGAAGAAAGACGACGCTGGTCTCTTAGTGCGGAAATCTGCACGTGAGCGGGCCGAGAGCGTTGAAGCGAGGAGTTAGTACATCATGCTGAGTCCAAAAAGAATCAAATATAGAAAGAAGCAGAGAGGAACGAGGGACGGAGTCGCTCATCGTGGTAATTTTCTAGCTTTTGGCGAATATGGCCTCATTGCAATGGAGCCTAAGTGGATTACAAACCGCCAAATTGAGGCTGCACGTATCGCAATGACCCGTCATATTAAGCGTGGTGGTAAGGTCTGGATTCGAATTTTTCCCGACATGCCGTTCACTAAGAAACCTGCTGAAACCCGTCAGGGTAATGGTAAAGGTAGTCCAGAAGGTTGGGTTGCCGTGGTGAAGACTGGTGCCGTCATGTTCGAAATGGGTGGAGTTCAGGAAGATCTTGCCCGAGAGGCATTGCAGCTTGCTGCCTCAAAGCTCCCTATCAAGACGAAGTTCATCATGAGAAGGGAAGTGGAGTAAGATATGAAAAATTCTTATACTGATTTGACTTATGCGGAATTAGTCGCTAAGAGGGACAAGCTTCGCAGAGAGGCTTTGGACCTAAGAATGGCGAAAGTGCTTGGACATGTGGAGAATCCTTTAGCTGTGCGAACTACCAGAAGAAAGATTGCTCGGCTTAATACCCTCATCCATGAATATGCACTTGGCATACGAAAAAAATCGAATTAAGTGAGGTTTGCGTCTAATGGAAGCTAATAAAAAACGGTACACCGGAATGGTGACAAGCGACAAAATGGAAAAGACCATTGTTGTGGCGATTTCGACTAGAAGACTGCATCCTCTCTATAAAAAGTATGTGACCAAAACCAAAAAGGTTAAGGCGCATGACGAGAGAAACGATGCCCACATTGGTGATACTGTCCGTGTGGTTGAGTGCCGCCATATCAGCAAAGATAAGTGTTGGCGCCTCGAGCAGATTGTTGAACGGGCTAAATAGCAAGGAGCAACGTCATGGTACAGATGCAGACATATTTGAACGTAGCAGACAACAGTGGTGCCAAGCGAGTTCAGTGTATTAAAGTTCTTGGTGGAAGCCATAGAATGATTGCTGGAGTCGGCGATATTATTGTTGTAGCTGTAAAGGACGCACTCCCGAACGGAGCCATAAAGAAAGGTGATGTTTTGAAGGCTGTGATTGTCCGTACAAAGAAAGAATACCGAAGACCTGACGGTACCTATATCAGGTTCGATGACAACGCATGTGTCGTTATCGATGCCAACAATAACCCGCGCGGAAAGCGTATCTTTGGGCCCGTTGCTCGCGAACTTCGTGAAAGTGGGTATGTGAAGATTGTTTCTCTTGCGCCGGAAGTGTTGTAGGAGTTTTAAAGATGAAACTGAAGAAGAATGACAACGTTAAGGTTCTCGCAGGAAAAGATAAGGGTAAAACCGGTCAAATCCTGAAAATCGATCATGAGAACCAGCGAGTCGTCGTCCAGGGAGTGAACATGGTTAAAAAGACTATGAAAAAACGCTCTCAACAGGATCAGGGCGGCATTAAAGAGATCGAGGCACCGATTCATGTTTCCAATGTTGCCTTCTTATTGAAGAATGGTC
>CAZTUL010000126.1:0-2899 GCA_964616275.1 uncultured Spirochaetaceae bacterium
AGAGAATGAATGGTATCGCTACCCTCGCTTCGTTGGGAAATGAACCCTCCCTCAGCATCACCAAACTCGCCAGTAAAGAAAAAAATTAATTCTCTCGTGCGGAAACTGGATTGACAGATGGTTTCTTCTCGCCTACTGTGTACGTATCCGATCCTGAGAAGGGGGTTATGATGGACTATCGTGACGAAGATGAGTGGGAAGAGAAATATTTCGACGACGACCTCGAGGATGAAGAAGAATATGAACTGGATGATGACTTCGACCCCAACGAGCTCAGAGAAGATGATGATTATGATGAGTTCGAAGATGAAGAGGACGATGATGACCTGGAAGGATTTTTCCTCGACGATGAAGAGACAGAAATAATCGAAGATGAAGAGGACGAGGAAGATGTATTTTTAGATGATGATGATGTAGTTGAAGAGGAAGATCCGTTCGACTATTGATTAACCTTATATGTTCATACGAGTATCTCTACCTGCTGTACAAAGTGCAGCAGTTTTTTTATGGCTAGGAAGTATTGATTCGTGTAACTCGAAAAAAGTGAAAAATAATGTCATGTTTCTATTTACAGAAACACGGAAGATAAGATATAGTCCTCTCAAATATATGGGAGGGATTTTTATGAAGAAAAAAATACGTTTTTTTGGAGCTATAGGAGTTATAATCTGTTTAGTTCTCGGTTCCGGAAAAATTTTTGCTGCAGCACAGCAAGAAGCAATAACTAACAAGCCACTACATCTCGGAGTCTCAAAAATCGTAAGTCATCCAGCTCTTGATGCAATAGAACAGGGGATGAAAGATTATCTTGAGGAAGAGGGGTTTATTATTCAATATGATTCTCAAAGTGCAAATGGAGATATTTCCACTGCAGCCTCCATTGCACAGAAATTTAAAGCTGATAGAGCTGATCTGGTAGTAGGTATAGGTACTCCAGTAGCTCAAGCTCTTGCAAATGTTTTTACTGAAACGCCGGTAGTATTTGGAGGCATAACAGATCCATTAGAAGCCGGCCTCGTGCCAACATATGAACCCAATGATGGGAATGTAGGAGGAGTCTCTGACAAAAACCCCGTATATGATCAGATAAAACTATTTTCTGAATTAACTGGAGCAAAAACCATTGGGATTGTTTATACCAGCGGTGAAGCAAACGGCGTTCAATTAAAAGACATGGTAGAGAAAGCAGTAAAAGAACTGGGTCTAAATTTCGTTGCAGCAGGAGTATCGAATTCTGCCGAGGTAAAATCGGCAATCCTTTCCATAGTAAACAGAATTGACGGACTCTACATTGGAACAGATAATACGGTTGTATCAGCAATTTCAAGTCTCGGTGAGGTATGTGCAGAGGCTAACGTACCATTATTCACAGCTGATCCAACAAGTGCAGTTGATATTGATTACTTCATGGTTTGGGGATTCAACTATTATAAGCATGGTCGAAAAACGGGCGAAGCAGTAGCCGCGGTGCTGAACGGACACAAAAGTGCAGGCCAGTTAGGAACCATCTTCATCACAGAACCGAATGATTTCGAGCTCTGGTTTAACCTTGATGTTGCTCGTTCTTTGGGTATTACCATTCCAAAAGACCTCATTGATTCAGCTGCGGTCATTCATAAAGACGGTGTAATGATAACTCAATAGTGAATATTCAGCGTATCTTTATGCAATGTTATGTATATCCATCTTTACAAAAAGTGTAGGTCGTTCTATAGTGACCAACAAACCACACCTAAGGAGCTATGTATGAAAAGAATGAGTATAGTAGTTTTGCTGATATTGGTTCTTGTTGGATCACTATTTTCAGCCGGAACACAAGAAGTCACTACAAAAAAAGTACCAGTTATCGGAGTTTCAAAATTTCTTGCACACGCAGCACTTGATGCTGTAGAAAGTGGTATGCAGGATTATCTTGCATCTGTTGGAAAAACCGTCACGTACGATTTCCAAAATGCGAATGCTGACGTCTCTGCATCAGCACAAATAGCACAGAAATTTAAATCTGACCGAGTTGATATCGCTGTTGGTATTGCTACGCCGACCGCACAAGCTCTTGTAAATGTTTTCACCGATATCCCTGTTGTATTCTCAGCTATCAGTGATCCACTTGGAGCTGGATTAGTAACAACCTATGAGACTCCATATGATGAAAATACTACCGGTGTTTCAGATATGAACCCTGTTGATGCTCAAATTGAATTACTTGCAAAGCTCACAGGTGCCAAAGTTATCGGTAATGTCTATGCAAGTGGTGAAGCAAACGGAGTATCACAGATGGAACAGGCAAAAGCTGCAACGGAGAAGCTTGGACTTGAATTTGTAACTGCTGCTGTTTCAAATACCGCTGAAGTAATGCAGGCAACACAGGCAATTATTGGTCGTGTTGATGCACTATACATCGCTACCGATAATACAGTAATTTCTGCCCTCCCCTCTGTTGACGATGTTGCCTCTAAAGCTGGAGTCCCTCTAATGGCAGCTGACCCCTCAAATGTAGAAGGCACTGATTTCCTCGTTGCTTGGGGATTTGATTATTACAAAATTGGTCTTGCAACTGGAGAAATCGTTGCAGATCTCCTCGACGGCAAGAAACCAGGAGAGATTGGCACAGTCTTTCTTACAGACCCGGCAGACTTCGAACTTTGGTTCAATCTTGATGCTGCTGCAAAATTGGGTATCACTATTCCCGAAGATTTGTTAGAATCAGCTGCAGTAGTATTTCAGGACGGCAAGAAAATCGACAAATAGGAAGTTTGCATGTTAGAAGGAATCTTTGTTGATGGATTAATTTTTTCCATCATGGTTATTGGCGTATTGATTTCATATCGAATATTGGATTTTGCTGATTTGACCTGCGACGGCTCCTTTGCAACAGGAGCCGCCGTAGCGACTATGGCAA
>CAZTUL010000127.1:0-2795 GCA_964616275.1 uncultured Spirochaetaceae bacterium
AAGCCCTCCTCATCCTTGGTGGAATCGAAGATGATAGCGTCTTGGGTCAGAGGATCCCGCTCGAATGCTCCTTGGAGCCTCGATACCTTCCGGACGTGAGAATGGATTTGACCGATTAAAAGAGGAGAGGTTTTACGGATTGAGAGTTGGTCCCCTTTTGATATCCTTTGCATCTCTTGATTGAGACGTGGTGGGGCGTGTGCTAAACTTATAAAGCGTTTTTCATCACAACGAAATAGGATGAAACCTCATGCATAACCGTACCGAATGGAGTGAAGAACAGCAGGAGTGAATATTTCAATGCAGTGTCAGTTGGTCGCTTGTACGCTCAAATTATGACTACAGAGGAGTCTGTGTTGTTAATCTTGGATAGACTAGGTCAAAGATTTTCAGGTTAGATTAGTTTCTCATTCGCAAGACGATAAAGCTGGTATCAAAGAAAAGATCTATGGTTTTAGAGCCCGTCTCATTCCTCTCACTGATTAAACGTAAAGGAGATGTAGAGAATGAAAAGCTTAAAAGAATTTTCGGATTTGTATCCGAGTGATGAGAAGATTCTCTGGGAAGAGAATCAAGTACTGATGAAGGATTTGAAAGCGAATCTTTCCGCCCTTGCTTCGAATAAGTATGAGAAAGAGTTGGTTAAGGTCTTAAATCCTGATGGTTTCTATCCGTATTACACACACCAAATAGTAAAAATACTATTCATTGCAAAAGAATCTCTTGGCTTGTACGGAAAAGATTATATTCAGGCCATCCTTCCGGCAATCAGGGTAAATGATCCAAGAGGTCGTCGGGAATGGAATGAAAGCCATCCTGATGATCCATGGACCAGGGTTATCACGAATAATACTGATCCATTTCTGTCCAAGATGTTATATATCGCATATGGACTTAATAATGCATGTTGCTCTTACGATGATATGCCTTGGGCCTCCGATATCGGCCAATACTTATTTGGGCGAGCGAACGGAATTGTGTCAAGGGAGGGGGAGCAAGGCATCAGTTACGCCTTCATGAATTATTCGAAATTTGACAATCCTTCTGAGGAATCCTATGCTGCGGATAAAAATCGCATGCGGACGTACTTTGAGATGGTTCAACGGAGTGGTATCAATTGGTTCGCAAGACAAATCTCACTTCTGAACCCTGATCTTATTATCGAGATGAACATAGGGCGTCAATATGCAGACAGTTTAAGTACGAAACCGATCGAATGGGTGGAGACTGAAGATGAGAATCTTTGGATTGGCTATTTGCCTATTGGGGAACAGAAATTCTTATTATTTGAAACTTGGCATTTCTCCATACCGGGGAAAAGCTTTAACAAACATTTCTATCCAAATATTGTAGATGCTTGGGTAAGGTATGGGACCAAAGGATAATCGAACCTAGGAAGTGTAGCGTGGCAATTTCCGATGTGTCAATCAAGGATAGTTGGATTAAAGTCTTCAACGAGAAGGGAAAGGCTAATGAGTATCAAAGATAAAAAGTATATAAGAATAATTGCTTTTATAGTCTGTGTTGTTGTAATTTTATGGCTGTTTGGATGGTGGGCTGGGAAGAATGCGGTTATTGGTGATATCGGTCCTAGTGGTGGCTATATTTTCTATGATAAGGGATCATACAGCAATGGGTGGCGGTATCTGGAGGCGGCACCAGCGGTAAACGAATATACGAGCATTGTGTGGGGAGGTTTTGGCAGAACTGTAGGGGGCACCGGAATAGCCATCGGGACCGGAAAGAGCAACACTGAGAGAATAGTGGCAAAATTTGGCGATGTCGAGCCGTATGAAAAGAGGGCTGACTATGCAGCTAAGCTCTGTGCCGACCTAGTGGTGACAAAGGACGGAGTAACGTACGATGACTGGTTTTTACCGAGCAAGGATGAGCTTGACCTGATGTATGAAAACCTATGGCGAAAAGGCTCTTTTGCTGATTCCCACCGCTACTGGAGTTCCTCGGAGCTCAATGATTCCACTGCTTATCAGCGAACCTTCATAAGAGGGGAGAGTATGCCATTCGAAATTCGGTACACAGAATGCAATGTTAGGCCTGTACGGGCATTCTGATGAACTAATCAACTATTTCCCGCCATTCGGAAAATCTAAACAGTGCCTTTCGATTTGGTCTCTTGTGAGTTTGGAACCAATCTTCGTTTCAATTCGGAGGGTGAAAGCACCTTGTGATATTCTTCCATCCGGTACTGAAGTTGACTCTTTCTTTAATTGTTTGAATGAAAGTCCAATTGGAATTTCTAGGCCACAAAGTTCGTTTAGGATGCTGTAAAGTCTGTTCGGCGAGAAACTATAAATTCTTGAGAAAAGATGCAATATGGTATTGGTTACAATATTTTCTTTTGAACTGTATCTTCGGAAATAGTGAATATTTGATATTTTTATCCCCCGCTACAACTTGATAGTATATAACAGTCCATATTACTTCTTTCTGAAATGAATTTTTTATCTGATCATAGAATTCTGATGAGACACATCGTACTTTAGCAACTCCCGTGATGGAATATCGTTCCTATTAAAGGTTGTTCGATATTGGGAATGACGAGTAGATGGGAACCCATGTGATATAATCGACGCACTGATCAGTGACGGTTGTTTAGTGAGTACCTAATAAAAAGAAATGCGGAGGAATCATCATGGGAAATGACACGGGATGGAAAGAGCTCAACGATCGGTTGTTTGCTCTTGGTTCTTGGTTGTACAGTGAAGACAACAGCAGGTTCGACCTCAAAGTTCTCTTTGATTCCTCCTCTGACCAGTACAGGAACATGCCGATCG
>CAZTUL010000128.1:0-2676 GCA_964616275.1 uncultured Spirochaetaceae bacterium
TGATGATTCCTCCGCATTTCTTTTTATTAGGTACTCACTAAACAACCGTCACTGAACAGTGAATCGATTGTATCATACGTTCTCAGCGAATCTTCCCCACGTGCATCGAACACACGCCAATCGTCGCTAGGGGCATCAGTGATGCGTGACCTACCCGTCCCTATTCTTATGATCCATGGAAGGCGTTGGAAGTCCAACATGTGGGCAAATCAGCCCTAACCAAATAAAGCGTAGTATAGTAGTATATACCATGGCTCCGTCGCCCGGTCGTCCCTTCTCCCAACAATTTTCATCGGTAAAATCAAAACCCGTATCGATGAACGTAATGTATAAGACTTCATCTGAGGATTATGCGTTGTAATTTTCAAATCCTCCAACCATTTCATTATATTGATGACATTGGCAGGAACAAATACCGCGGTAGAAAAATATTGGTCAATTTTTGTTAGGGTGAACAATCTTAACCTCATCTTGAACTCTTCTATGATAGAAAATGTCGATTCCATTTTTGTTTTCAAAACTGTCGTATTCAAAAACCCCGACGAATCTGTATCTAATAAAGCCAAGGTGATCACGATATTGGGCAAATGTCGCACGTAGTGTTCCACTTTCCTTCTCTTTCTTAAATTCAGCTAAAAGTTTATCCCTATCCTTATCCTTATTCGATTGAGAAATGGTTGACCAATCATCTGAAAGTTCATTCAACCAACCCTTTGCCGGTGCAATTTTTTCTCCTGCCTTTAGAATTGCCAATTTTGGACAGTACAGGTTTAATTTATTGTCCTTATCGATTTTTTCGATATGGCAATTCTGATAATGGCTTAGACGGTTCTTTCCAAAAATTGTATTCGCAATATCTCTAATGTACCGAAAACCAAAGTTGGTATGTATTGAGAAGGTTTCTTGTGCTTTTATCCTTTCGAGTTCTTCCTCATAAGTAAGCCATTCCAATTTATTTCCCATCGCTGCTATCTTTGCTTTGATAAGCTCTACTGCACGAGAAATTTGTTCATCGATTTCTTCTATTGATTTTTCATACGTAGTAATCCTGAAAACCAAATCACTCGTGGTGCTGTGATTACAATTACGCCAATCATCAGAGACCAATGCGGTCAATACATCCTCCATTCTAACTTCATCTTGTTCCCTCTGGTTTCTGTGATGGGGTTCATCAACTTCGATAGCAAAATTGATAGCTGGGAAAAAGAGATCGAGAAGTGCATATCGGCCTTCATCTGTTTTCACATACTGTTGTGTAACCGGCTTGATATTAAAATTATTCAATCTATGCCATATTCCCGTTAGTACATAATTCTCTGTATCCTTGCGGTTGGTTCGTGAGAATATCTTTAACAGATACTCCTTTTTATGATCGTTCATACATCCCTCCTTGAAAGGCAGCATGTTGTGATTTGCTCAACCACAGCATGCTACCGATTTGTTTTTCAAAAAATCTTAATAACAGGAATTCTTTCTGCCAGATTCTTCAACATATACTCATGGCGATATTTAACAGATCCATAGGAATCAACGTTTGTGATGGTGCTTTCTTGATAAGACTTGAATGCTGGATTCTCAAGCGCATCAGTGAAACTGATGTAGGTAGCATTTTTCTCGATATCGTTGTTGGGAGACTCAAAGCTTTCGAGCCATGATGCGATTTCATCCGTCTTCTGTGAAATGTCGTAATTTTCCAGCAGGTGCGCAATCAGTGCATAGAACGAAATGAACAGAGGACGTCTGAGGTGGTAGTTGGTCTTCGAACACACTGCTGTCATATAATTCAATATGCGGTTGGTATTCTCTGGAATTCTTCCTGTCAAATCGAACCACTGTTGATTCCGGTACATCTCATCCAGCTGAGGATCATCGATCCCGGTGATACCTCCTTCTAGTTCCATCAAGGTGATCTGAGCAGCAACATGCTCATGCGCAAGGTGCAGATTCGAGAAGGCGGCATACCTGGCGAACATCCTGTGTCGGGCAAGGTCCTTCACAAAATCCCGCAAGGGGCCGGCTTGGGCATCCCGGATCTCTTGTGCCCTCCTTGTGGTTCCATATCGCAACCGATACATCATCTCCCAGATCTCATCGTCCTCGGCATCATCAATCACGACTATGTCAAGCGGGTATGCATCGAACTGTTGCTTCAACTCCTTTGGCAAATCTTCATAGGTAAAATTCGCGACCGGGTGTCCATCGATCGCTTGAGTGCGGTTGGGTAGTTTTAATTCTCCTTGCATGAACGAAAAGATTGCATCCAAAAGGTGCTTGCCGATTACCACTTCATATCTGATCGGCGATCTTGATTCGATATGCAGATAAAGCTTGGGAATATCGTACCCCCTGATTATTGAATCGATCAGCAATTGGCGTTGCTTTTCCATCCAGAGCAAGCTTCTTCGGTGATTGAAATTGGATGACAGGGAAATCTTATTGCGATAACCATTGAGCTTGGCGATGGTCCATTGTTTCTTCTGCAGTTTCATGGATAATTCTCCTTTAACAGATTGTCATCATTGGCTGATGTACGCTTATATCATTCAACCTCTATGGGTATCAGTTCCACTTTCCCGATAGGCAATCCATCGCTGATCCTGCTGTAACCTCCAAACCATGCTTCGGTGCAGGCATGGATGAAACCATCATCGGTGATGGGAAAACCGGATGCATCCC
>CAZTUL010000129.1:0-2667 GCA_964616275.1 uncultured Spirochaetaceae bacterium
TATACAAGACGGATTATAACAACGCCCCATATAGCTGTCAAGTTAAATTCATTTTTGATTGAAAAGTTACACTTATTTTATATAAATTTTGTGTAAGACCCAATTTTTCGCCCAATTTATACAATATCAACATATTTTTGGCAATAGATGTGACTTCCAATGTGGTTTTTTTATGGTCACCCCCTGTATATTTATACAAAGTCAGGTCTATCATCACGAGAATATGTATCTACCCAACGTGGAATCGGTACAGAAATCAGAGTGCTTAAATCGGTAGGATTTACAGCTTCGAACATATGTGAAATCCGAAGCGAATCACCGACGAGCGGAACCACCACATCATGCACCCCGCTTTGTGAAAGCAAAGCACACAACGAGTCAAACATATAGCGGAAAACACCGAGCCCCTGGAACTCCTCCTGAACTCCATAACAGCGAAGAATCGCCACTTGTTCCGGACTATGAATATGGTAGCGAATGAACCCCACAAACTCACCACTCATGGAAAGAGCGACAACATGCACATCACCGGCATGTTCATGCCACGCTTCGCGAATCTGCAGAGCCATATGTCGAGCGGAAGGTGTTTCAATCTCCTTTGCACGTGCAATCGCTAAATCGCGTAACAGTTCAATCTCTTCAGAAAATAACGCAGCATCATCAGTTATGACAAAATCTTCACGAACCAGCTCAGCAGCACTATCATCTGGAGCCTCTTCGCCCAAACGTGCTAAACGGAAAGCCTCATCGTGCCGCTCATACCAATGGAAAATTCGCCGACGAATCTCCTTATCCTTATAATAATACCAGAGCCGTTCGAGCGATGGCTGCTCGTGAAGCACATCTTTGAACTGACGGAATACACCCCTACCCGACTGCAGCACCTTTCTCAATCGCTCACGATAAATCGGATTGCGCAAGGTGGAAACAAATTTCTCCATGGTTCTGAATCCATCTGAAGGAAACCATGGAGGTAACTCAAGAAATCGGTTTGGATCAATTTCTCTCCGATCGGCTACAAATTCGACCTCGCTTACCACACCATCCTTTAAATCAACACAATACTCGTTTGCCTGATCTTCCATACAGAAAATCACCTGGTAGAGGAACTCATCGGAAAGTGGTGGCAACATGTATCCTTCATCTCTCGGTTCAGCATCCATATCCGTAGTGTACTACCAGTAGAGCTCCTTGACAATCGGTGGCAAAACAACCATATTTTGATCATAACCTATATAGGAGAGAATATTCATGAGTATCATTGAATTTGTAGAAGCAAGAGAAATTATGGATTCACGTGGAAACCCCACCGTTGAAGTAGACGTAATTCTCGAAGATGGCTCAATGGGTCGAGCAGCTGTTCCCTCTGGAGCATCGACCGGTGTCCACGAAGCAGTTGAATTGCGCGACGGCGACAAGAAACGTTTCATGGGAAAGGGCGTACTTAAAGCTGTAGATAACGTTAATACCCTTATCGCACCCGAACTTGAGGGCATGGATGCTCTCGATCAGGTTGCAATTGATCAGGCTATGATCGCACTTGACGGAACTGAGAACAAAGGCAAGCTTGGAGCTAATGCTATTCTCGGTGTATCTATGGCAGTTGCTCGTGCAGCAGCAGATTATCTCGGTGTCCCCCTCTTCAAGTACCTTGGAGCTTATCATGCATGTGTCCTCCCAGTTCCTATGGCAAACATTCTGAACGGTGGAGCTCACAGTGACAACAAAGTCGACTTCCAGGAGTTTATGGTTATGCCGATTGGTGCACCATCACTTCGTGAAGGCGTACGTATGACAGCCGAAGTCTTCCACAACCTTAAGAGTGTTCTTAAGAAGCGTGGATACAACACCTCTGTTGGTGATGAAGGTGGTTTTGCACCCGACTTGCAGTCTAATGAGGAAGCCCTTGAAGTAATTATGGAAGCTATCAAGAATGCAGGATATACCGCAGGAAAAGATGGCGACTTCATGATTGCACTTGACCCCGCTGCAAGCGAACTTTACGACGAGAAGACGAAAACCTACAAACTGCGATGGACCACTGGCGATACCCTCACCAGCAAGGAAATGGTTGAACTTTGGACCAGCTGGGTTGAAAAGTATCCTATCATTTCCATTGAAGACGGCATGGCTGAAGACGACTGGGAAGGCTGGAAAATGCTTACCGACGCCATTGGCGACAAAGTCCAGCTCGTTGGTGATGATTTGTTCGTCACAAACACCAAACGTCTTGAAATGGGCATAAAGACCAAAACTGCAAACTCAATTCTCATTAAGGTAAACCAGATTGGCACCCTCACTGAGACCTTCCAAGCTATCGAAATGGCACATAAGGCAGGATATACTGCAGTAGTTTCACACCGCTCAGGTGAGACCGAAGATAACTTCATTGCAGATCTCGTAGTTGCATTGCAGACTGGACAGATCAAGACCGGTTCTATGAGCCGTTCTGACCGATTAGCCAAATACAACCAACTCATGAGAATCGAAGATTACTTGGGTGACACAGCAGAGTACGCTGGAAGAAAGGCCTTCAAGGTCCTCGACTAGTAATCATTGCTTAATTTTTACAGCTGCCTGCCTTCGTGGGTAGCTGTTTTTTTATACCTAGAGCTCAGTGGCTTGTTCACCCATCCGCTTGAACCAATGCATACAACTCGAGGAATT
>CAZTUL010000130.1:0-2614 GCA_964616275.1 uncultured Spirochaetaceae bacterium
ATTCCCGGCATAATCATGGGAAGAAGTACAACAAGCATGAAGATTTTCTTTCCAGGTACATTTTTTCGACCAAGAATATAACTGGTCGGAAGAGAGAGAAGAAAGGACAGGATGACTGCCAAAGGAGCGACTGTATAACTAGTTCTTAATGCTCGACCAATATTGGTATATTTAAATACATAATCCCACTGATCCAGAGAGAACGAAGGTGGTAATATATTTGGATACGACCATGAGTCATTAGGATTGACTAATGACCACATTACCGCCATAAAAATCGGTATACCTACCCAAAGTAATTGAACAATGACAAAAAAAGCAGTCAGTCCTAAATAGAATCGTTTCTGACGACGTTTCTGAATCAGGTGAAGGGGTATCGGTACGGTTTGTCTCTTCATATTATTTGTCCCCCTGTACCAGTTCGGCGAATCGTGAATAAGCCCAGATAACAAAGAATGTGGTTATGATAATGATTACACCTAAGACAGCTGCCTGATTCCATTCCTGGAAAATATGAGCCATGGTCTGCATGCGACCTGCTACAGATGAGGGGTAAATAGGTCCCGCAACGCTGGTTATGGGGAAATCACCAAATGCTTTGATAAACATAAGAATCATAGCAACTAGAATCCCCGGCATTGCCAAAGGTATATATATTCTTAATAGAATTGACCAGTAGCCAGCTCCTAAATTTCGTGCTGCGTCAATTGTGTCGTCACGTATTGAGGATATGGCACTCATAAGAATCAAAAGAACAAAGGGTAGGTTTTTCCATACCTGAATAAGTACCACCCCCCAACCAAAACTATCATTCAGCATTCGTTTCGGTTCAGCAATAATGCCCAGCCGCATGAGAATGGTATTAATCAATCCATGGTATGAGATGAGGTTGAGTATAAGAAACGCTGCAACTAATGCAGGAATGAAAAGAGGTATCTTAATAATCGAGCCTAATAAACCTTTTCCAGCACCCGCTTTTCTGAAGAACAGCGCCAAAGGAAATGCAATTAAAACGGTACCTATGGAACTGAGTAAACCCATTTTCAGCGAAAATTTTAGACTATCCAAGGCCTCTGTAGAAAAAAGAATCGCCTTCCAGAATGAGAGGGTAAAACGACTTTCTCCTATTAGACTACTAAGACCGAAACTTTGCAGCACGGTGAGTGTAATTGAGGATCCAATAAAGAAAATAATGAATCCCACTCCAGGGAGTAACATCAGAATTGTAGTCAGACTATAGGGATCTTTTTTAGCCATTACTACCTCCTGAGAATACTGAAGGCACGAGGAGAAACACCAAATACCACGGTATCAGACGCGGTTATCTTCGCCTCATCATCAGATTGTGCCCGCATCTTATAACCGTTTACTTCGATGAAAAGATCGGTGATATCACCCATGAAGACAACCTGAGTCACAATACCCGAAATCTGATTTGGACTAGTCCGATCTCTTATTTTCATATCTTCGGGTCGAAAACTCACGAAAATCTTATCCCCGGGTAAGGGAAGTTCCTGGCCTTGAGCATCAATCAAGAGCTTGCCAAAACCTGTCTGGATGGTACACATAGTCCCGTTTACTGCTATTACTTCCCCATCGAAAATATTAGCCATTCCAATAAATCCAGCAACAAAACGGGTTTCAGGCTTCCGATAAATAGTATACGGATCACCTAGTTGTTCAATTTTTCCTTTGTTCATAATCACGATACGATCGCTGATAGCAAGTGCTTCATCTTGGTCATGAGTAACATAGATTGCCGTAATCCCCAGCCTCTTCTGCATTTCCCTAATCTCTACCCTTACCTGTACCCTGAGTTTTGCATCGAGATTAGATAACGGTTCATCAAATAAAAGAGCCTGTGGTTCAGTAACTATTGACCGGGCAAGAGCAACACGCTGTTGTTGTCCACCGGACAGCTGCCCAGGTTTTCTTTTACCCAGGTCTTCAAGAGAGAGCATTTCCATTGCCTTTTCTATACGCTTCTTCTGCTCCGATGATGGAATTTTCCTCATCTTGAGTCCGAAGCTGATATTATCCCAAACTGTCATATGAGGAAACAAAGCATATGATTGGAAGCACATCGCGGTGTCTCGCTTATTTGGAGGAATATTATTCATAATTCTATCACCAAAGTAAACTTCACCTTCATCTGGATAATAGAAACCAGCGATGGTTCTCAGGGTAGTGGTTTTTCCACACCCCGATGGGCCGAGCAAAGTGACGAACTCTCCATCAGCTACATCAAGGTTTATATGATCTACGGCAACTACATCATCGAATTTTTTCACTAGATTCTTGAGTCTCAGGGTCGCCACGTATGATTCCTCCTCTACTTGCTGTCCGTTTTCCAAGCCTTACAAACCACTGGCAAGAAAACGTTTTCACATCTTTGTCAATCTCAGAAGTCTGTCACCTATTGCTTATCATTTTTCACCATAAAACTATTGAATAAGACTCCCATGATATATGAGTACCGAGCCACTTCATGGTAGCACGGTATTTCGAAAAGTCAATAAAGTTCTAGGTAGAGAAATGCTGCAATTCCACAGGAAAAAATTTATTGACATATGCTGGATATAATGAGAACATACTAATGATAACGTTTTCAATT
>CAZTUL010000131.1:0-2580 GCA_964616275.1 uncultured Spirochaetaceae bacterium
TGATTCAAGAAAGTAGAACCTGCTCGAGCAGCGTAACGAAAGCAAGGGGTGCGTTGGAAACAAACCAGCGTACTCCTTTTTTTAATAGAAAGCTTAAGATATCACCATTAATTGAGGTGGGACATACCTGTAAGATAACGCCCGCCCGTTTGGTACAGGCAAGTGCATAATCAAGAAAATCCTCAGGTAGCGTCGCTGTTTCGTATACCGGATAATGAATTTGAACTTGAGTCAGACCAGCAAAATGGGACTCTTTCAGGGCTTCAAAACGTTGAATAATCTGTTGTGTGCTCCCTGAGCACCACGTCATTTTTTGATTGGCTGGTAGTAACGTGTGTATGTGCTGGAGAAATTCCTGACTTTCGTGAACGAAGAGAATTCGGTTCACTACATCATATGCTGTGATTATAGTGAGCACACGAGCTAATTCAGCCTCTTTAATCTCCAAGTAAAGCTGCCAGTTCGGGTTTTGCACCATAAGCTCGAGAACCGACTCAAACAAAGGAATTCTATACCCTTTACCAAGATCTATATGTTGTAACTCTTCCCAAGTAAGAGATTCAACCGGGGTATCCAGTAATGGTGTGAAGGTCGAACAGACTCGTCGAATCGTACGGTCGTGCAAGCAGATAAGTGTGCCATCGACAAGCTGGCGAACATCAGTTTCAACAATAGCCTGAGGGAACTGCCAGGCATGCAGGAAGGCTGGCAAGGTATTCTCTTTCCCTTCATCAATAGTACCTCGGTGAGCCTGAAAGAAAACATCCGAGATCATTACTTGTTTTTGATTTGTGTGCATGGATTCCTTCTAATCGAAAGCAGACCAGGCTCCAAAGAACCTGGTCTGCACATATAACCGTTACAATTAACGCATCAGTACATTTTTCACGAATTCACTAATCATATAATCCTTGTAAGGAGCGGGGAACCATGCCAAAGCGTTGTTCGCACGATCCTCTTCTGTGAGAAGTGAGTCTGTAATTTCAATATCAGTGCGTGCTGGAT
Organism: uncultured Spirochaetaceae bacterium; assembly: GCA_964616275.1. Taxonomy (GTDB): domain Bacteria; phylum Spirochaetota; class Spirochaetia; order Sphaerochaetales; family Sphaerochaetaceae; genus CAYZJV01. The sequence goes on from CAZTUL010000131.1 coordinate 1,006, forward strand.
ACGCCCCAAGCATCTGGTATTTCTTCAACTGTTGTTCTGGGCTGGTAATGTGAGCAATAAAGAGAACAGCCGCAGCTTTTCGTGGAGAATTCTTTAAGACACCCATGGTATCACCACCACCTGCTGCACCCATTGTTGGGATATACATTCGAGCACGTGAGAATAGATTACCCTTGTTCATCATATCTTTCACGTTGTCATCCCATCCAAATGTCATTGCAATTTCACCATCGTTCAATCTGATGATTGAATCGTTATTAGACACCGTAAAGGTCAATTTATCTTTACGTGAATAAGCCCAATCCCATGCAAGGTTCCAGTTAGCAACCTTTGCTGGATCTACTTCTGTGTCTCCAACATACTTTTCTAAGCCGCCGGTGGTTTCCTTAATCAATGTATGAACAAACGACTGTCCTGAACCGCCTTTGGAAGGATCATTGAAACCAAATTTCTTTGGATTCGCGTCAATCCAAGCTTCAAGTTCTTTCCAAGTTTGTGGAGGATTAGGAACTCGCTGAGGATCATAGAGAATACCGGTTTGGTTTCGGTGGAAAGGAGCAAGGTAACCCTTGGTCAATACACCTTCCTGCACTTCCCATAAGGACGGAGCTAGCATGTCTGCTTCTGGAATGAGGTTTTTAATCGGGCCCCAGAAAAGATCCAAGTCCATGGTAGTTTTAACCCACTGACCGCCGACAATCATTGCATCAATAGTTCCTCGTGCCATATCCTTTTCGCTGATGGCTTTGTTAAAGTTTGCTGTCTGGTCGCCAACAATCAGATTAACTTTAATGCCATACTTTTCCTGGAAGTCATTTGCGGCTTCTCTGAAGTAATCAGGAAAATACCATGTGTAGAAGGTAACTTCACCTTCAGCTTTCGCAGCTTCAACGATTTCGTCCCAGCTAGCGTTCATAAGATCAACTTCCACTTTTGGAGCTTGATCTTTTGCCCCTGCTGCAAATCCCATAGATAGAGAGAGTAGCAGCACTAATGCAAATACTACAATTTTCTTCATACACAGAACCTCCTTGTTTTGTGTAACGTGCTACATCTTGCCGAGTGAAGCCGAGAGATAATCACTCTTAAGGAATCTCTCAACAAGAAACAACATAACAATATTCGGTGTCATCATAAGAAGTGAAACAACCGAAGCATTGGTCCTAATAAAATTATACCCCATGAACGAGTAGAGAATCGTAGGAATAGTTTCAAATGTTGGGGTACCGATGATAAATGTCAAATTGAATTCTTCGATACTGGTAGTAAAAGCAAAGATCATACCAGCAAGGAGTCCAGGACGAATCATAGGAAGAAAAATATCCTTGATTTTTACATATGTAGTAGCTCCAAGGTTTTCAGCAGCATCAATCACATCCTGAGGAATTGCGGCAAAGCTTGTAGTCATAACCCGAATCATATAGGGCATACTCATGAGTGTATGTGCAACTACAAGTCCGAAGAATGTCTGGCTTAACCCAAGTATTGAAAACACTCTACTGAGGAAAAGTGCAACTACCATTCCCGGCATAATCATGGGAAGAAGTACAACAAGCATGAAGATTTTCTTTCCAG
>CAZTUL010000132.1:0-2531 GCA_964616275.1 uncultured Spirochaetaceae bacterium
AAACCGCCCCACCGGGCAGGTTTTACCTGGTACAATAAGGTGTTTGCCATTACACTAACATGCAGGAGGAAAAATCTATGGAAACAAGAGATGCAATACTCACCCGGCGCAGCGTTCGAACATACGACTCGCGCCCCATTCCTGATGCCGTGCTCACAGATATATTTGACGTAACACGACAAGCCCCTTCGGGAAGCAATCGCGAACCCACTCGTCTTGTAATTGTGAAGCAACCGGAAAGAAAAAGCGAACTTGCCAAACTCTGTTCAAATCAAACTTTTATTGCACAGGCACCTATAGTTGTTGCAGTTGTGGTAAAAACACTCTCATATAACAGAGGAAACTATATGGGAACTTCCTCCAGCCTTGTAGATGGAGCAATTATATTGGATCATCTCACACTGATTGCGAGGGATTATGGTTTAGGGACCTGCTGGATTGGAGCTTTTGATAATTTCGAAGTAAAACAATTCTTGGGAATCCCAAATGACTGGAATGTTGTTGGACTCACCCCAATTGGATACCCGAGCAAAGACGTATTTGAACCAACCGCAAAACGCATGCCGCTAGAAGAATTTATAAAAGAGGAACAATGGTAGGCACATCTATGAATAATGCATATAGTTTTAGCTATTATACAAAAATTGGTCACGTAGAATTCGTAGAAAAAAACCGTTTTATAGCTGCTGTCTCATTAGTTCACACTGGTGAGCATCGAAAAAATACTATCGTGCAAGAAACTTCGCTCATCCAAACAGCGGCTTCACAACTACAAGAATATCTTGACGGGAAAAGACGAGAGTTCTCACTTCCTCTTCTCCTTGAAGGTACACCATTCCAAAAAGCCGTCTGGAAAGCACTTCTAGACATCCCATATGGTGAGACACGGAGTTATCGTGACATTGCTGAAACAATAGGAAATCCAAAGGCTGTCCGTGCTGTAGGCATGGCAAACAATAGGAACCCAATCTCTTTCATTGTGCCTTGTCATCGTGTTATTGGTGCAGACGGATCGCTCGTAGGCTATGGTGGAGGACTTGCACTAAAACAACAGCTGCTTGATTTGGAAAAGTCTGTACAGGCTACGACTTTTTCTTCTTAATCGCCACCAGCAAACCTATAACCAAAAGCTCTACACGACTCCGACTCAGGTCCAGGTTCCTCCTGGATTTTGAGTCCTTCTTCGAAGACGTATGCCCCATGACTGACAACACGCTCCTGCCAGTCTCGCATCCACTCTCCATCTCCCCAACCGAACGAACCAAATAATGCAATTTCATGCCCCTGCAGCTTTGACTCTAATTGCTCATAAAACGGAAGGAATTCACTATCATCCAACTCTTCCTGGCCGGAAGCGGGACAACCAAAAGCGAACTTATCATAATCTGTAAGTACATCCGGATTACATTGTGAAACAGGCAATACATCAACTTCAGCTCCCGCCTTTCTCGCCCCTTCTGCAATGAGAGAAGCAATAGCTTCAGTATTCCCTGTACTGCTATAATAGATAACTGCAATGCGCATAATAACTCCTCTTATTGTTAGCTCTTGCTAACTATTATAAAGTAACTATGCTTTCTACTATCGTCAACGCTTGTCTAATTCAGTGAAGAATGAGCATTGACCTGAGCAGTAAACCGTTGTATAGTGAAGACATCTGGATGTTCTAGGTTCCGGGTCATTGTTCTGTAGGCCGTATATTTCCAATCGGGGGAGAGGAAGTATACGGCCTTTCATGTTATTATCTACAGAGCAGATACTGGATTTTCGTGCTTAATAAAAGTACCTTCATCCAACTCTGCGAAAGCCTGCCTCAATTCTGCTCGAGTGTTCATCACAATAGGACCGCCCCACGATATAGGCTCCTTCAAAGGACGTCCGGAAACAAGTAAAAAACGAACCCCATTCTCCGCAGCTTTTACTGAAATCGTATCACCATCACGAAGCAGTACCGCTCTATGTGAAGGGACTTCAGTATCTGATTCATCAAAAGTGCCAGAGCCAGAAACAAGATAGCAAAACAGTGTTGCATCGGGGTCAATCGACATGTGCCACGTCTTGAATGGCGAAACTTGAACGTCGAGATAGAGCGTTTTTACATAATCACCTTGTACTGGCCCGACTTTTTCTCTGTACCTACCGGAGATAATACGAACAGTTGAAGAGTCGTCACTAACTTCTGGAACCATGTCAGAGGTGATATCCCTGTACGCAGGCGTAGTCATTTTATCTTTTGCAGGCAAATTAATCCAAAGTTGAGCACCAAGGATCCGCTCCACAGGCTGTGGCATTTCCTGATGGATAATACCGCTTCCTGCTGTCATCCACTGACAGCAACCATCGAGAATACTTCCTGAATTCCCCAACGAATCACCATGTTCAATATCCCCGTGGATAAGATATGTAACGGTCTCAATACCTCTGTGCGGATGCCAAGGAAACCCTTTCACATAATCAGCGGGATCTTTTGAATCAAAGGCATCCAACATAAGAAATGGGTCAAAATCTTCAACATTTGCATGCCCAATTAC
>CAZTUL010000133.1:0-2499 GCA_964616275.1 uncultured Spirochaetaceae bacterium
AATGGGTGGCTCAATTTTTCCGGACTGCTGGTTCAGTCAGGCCGTAATCTCCAACTCAGGCTGATTAGGACAATAATTCTATAAGCCCAAGAATATAAAGATAATTACCAAGAACATGAAAACCCCATCTTATAGAATCATAGGTATAAGTAGCACCAGCTCTATTCCCATAAATAAGTTCTACTCAGTAGCTACGCAGCTGTTCCACACCAGGAAGATTCGGATCGCAATATCGGGACTGTGCTTCGACAAGTAGAAAATGTTTTCACCCCTCAAGCGAGTACTTCCCGTCGTGTGTGTGTTTTTTTTGGGGGGAGGGGATACGATCAAAAGAGGCTATTGTAAATCAATATTAGCTTGTAGTATCGGGATCTTATGTCGTTGATAGCATGCCCTAAGCTAGTCGGTGGTCATGACTTTGAGAAGCCTTTGTTAGTTTGTGGTTAGAAACTTACATCCTAATTTTTTCCCTTACTACTTCCTCCAATCGAATCAAGCTCTCGATTTCTCTATGAGCATTTTCATTGATGCAGTCAATCTTCCTAACTCTAGAGAATAAGTTCATCTCAACACCTGTAAGCTTTTTATGTAATTTCGCATTCACTGGATAAGCACGAATTTCAGAAATTGCAGCAAGTGTAAGAAAATCACTAATGTTTCTTGATAGAGCTGGATAAGTTTCGTAGTTGTCATACAACCATCGATAGATATCTATATGGAAATTCGCCATCACTCCATTGTATCCATCTGCACCGGCAATCAATGAATCTAAAAGGGTCGCCGTATTTGCATTAAATAAAGATAAATTTGAACCTTGAATTATCTCGATTCGATCCTTGATTATATCAATGGAGCAACTGACATCTTTCAGAAAGTGAAGATTCCCTTCCTCAACAACTTTTTTCAAAAAATCAGTGGATAGCAACTTAAGATAAGGATAGGGACATTCGTAGATTCCAAATTTTACAGTAGGTAATTGTGAAACAATATAATCAAAATTCTTGATGAAAGATTCGTCATCATCAATTTCTTTTGCTAGACGATTACTAACCATTACCACTGCATCTAACCCCAATTCACCCATCTTCCCCAGTTGGTCTACTTGTTCATCAATGTTATCTGCAGTATGCCCAGAAGCGATAATTCTTATTCGCCCATCAGCAAAATCCAAAACAGCTCTAGCCAAATCAATTTTTTCTTGCTCTGTCAGGAAAAACATCTCACTCGATTGACAAACAGCAAAAATCCCATGACTTCCTTTCGAAATATACCATTCTACAAGCCTTTCAACTGCACTATAATCAATCTTATTGTTACTATTAAAAGGTGTTATCATGGTTGGATAACAACCATGAAAAAATTTTTTCTCCATCATCCCCCCCTATTTCTCATCTGCTTAGTTTATATTCATCAAAGTTTTTAACATTTCCATATGAGCTTCCCAAGTGCTCTTTCATCGCTTGTTCTGCAAAGCCCGAATCCTTTGAACGGAGTGCGGTAATTATTCTCTTATGTCGAGTCATTGCGTCTTCAATCCCACCAGGTGTAAGAACTCCTTTGCCCATATAATTTTTTATTAGTAGAGTCATAACTTTAACGAACATCGCCAATAATTCATTGCCACTTCCTTGAGCCAAAGTTATGTGGAACTCACAATCCAAAAAGACACGACGCTCAATATCTAAAGAAAGATTAGCCATCTCCTCAATTATTGTATTCAATTTTGTTAGTTGATCTTCTGTAATATTCTTTGCCGCCATTCTCGCTGAAGAAATTTCAAGAATTTCTCTAATCTCTCTCAAATCATCGTTTCCAATGTTATCCATCTTCATTATTCGTCTAACCGCGCTAGATACAGTACTAACTTGAGGTCGAGTCATGTATGAGCCATCCCCATTCTTCTGAATTACAAGACCTCGTTCTTTTAAAAGTTTAAGTGCTTCCCTTATAACTGTTCTACTTACATTAAATTGCTTTGCAAGAGCCATTTCCGATGGAAGCTTGTTACTAGAGGAATCTTGCGGCACTATTTTGCCAAGAATCAGATCCTCTAGTTTTCCGGCAATCTGCTCATCGAGATTAATTCTTTCAAGATGAAAATCTATAGAAGGCACCCATTTTCTCCAATTAGAAATAAAAAGCTTATAACTATCCCTGTATAGCTGTATGACAGATGATTATGCTTTATTAAATATTTCCTGTCAATATAAAATTTGACAAAATCAATTTATGCAAAACAGTAAGAAGTAGAACATACTTATTTAGCTTTTTGCCAAAGTGTGTTCTACATTACAGTGTGGATAATCATCGAATGGTATCTGCAGGGCTGGAGCATCGTGAGGATCAAGAAGGAACTGGAGACCTCGCGCATCCCCAGCCCCACGGGAAAGCGCAGATGGCCGGTCAGCACCATAGACGGCATCCTTTCCAACGAGAAGTATACGGGAGACTCCGTCTTCGGCAGGACGATGGTCGCCGAGTATCCTGCGGTGAAGAGGA
>CAZTUL010000134.1:0-2451 GCA_964616275.1 uncultured Spirochaetaceae bacterium
TCTTCAGGACACTGTAATCGGTCATACCAAGACTCAGATTCCATTCCTTCAGTTTTTCCTTAATTTCAGACAAAGACTTCTTTCCAAAATTCCTTGTCTTCGCAATCTCTTCCTCGGTCTTTTTTGTTAAATCGCCAATGGTCTTGATATTAGCATTCTTCAAGCAGTTGCTGGAACGAACAGTAAGTTCAAGCTCTTCAACCGAAGTATTGAGCAATTTCTTGATTCGTTCTTCTTCCTCATCTACATCATCACTACTATTCACCAAGCTTTCGTCGAAATTGATAAAAATTGCGAAATGGTCTTTAGCGATTTTTGCAGCTTCGGCAAGTGCATTCTCTGGTGAAATCGTACCATCGGTAAATACATCCAGAACGAGTTTGTCGTAGTCACTTCTTTGACCAACACGAGTTGGTTCAATCTCATATTTGACTCGTTTCACCGGAGAAAAATTTGCATCTATTGGAATAGTTCCAACTTCTTCAATATATTTTTCATTTACTTCGGCGGGAACATACCCTCTCGACAAGTCAATTTGCAACTCCATCTCGAGATTCGCATCTTCCATCATGGTGAACAGGACTAGATCCTTATTCATGATTTCAACATTGTTCATTTCAAGATTTGCACCAGTAACAGTCCCTGGACCCTTGCATTCGATGAGTAACATTGTACCTTCAACATCCTCAGGCATTTTTATCTGCAACTTCTTGATACTCGCAATAATATCGGGGATATCTTCCACAACTCCGGAAAGCGGCTCAAACTCGCTCGATACGAGGTGAGGTACTCCATCTTCGTTGTAGCTAGTGAATTTCACGGCGGTAACAGCGTATCCCTGGATAGATGAGAGCAGAATCCTTCGTAATGTATTGCCGACCGTAGTACCAAAACCTCGCTCGAATGGATAGGCTATAAACCTTCCTGAATCGGGCTCGACCAAGCTATGTTCGAAGGTTATTCCTTTCGGCTTCTTAAATCCTTTCAACAGGTTTTTACGTGCCATGTTTACTCCTTAACGAGAATAGAGTTCTACAACTAACTGTTCTTTAATTTCGGCTACTTCAGCTACATCTGTGCGTCTTGGAACCGCTAAGAACGATCCTTTCATAGTGTCAGGATCAAGAGAGAGCCACGGTGAAATACCGGTTTTTGAGAACTCTTTAAGATTTTCTTTGATAATGATCATTTTCTGGCCATGTGCTCCAATAGAAATTTCATCACCAACCTTTACCCGATAGGAGGGAATATCAACTCTCTTACCATTCACTAAAACGTGACCATGATTGACCAACTGAGCTGCCTGATTTCGGCTGTTGGCAAAATGGAGTCTGAAAACAACATTATCCAATCTACGTTCGAGCAACATAATAAGGTTTTCACCTGTTTTCCCTGGTACACGAGCTGCTTCATCAAAGGTAAGCTTAAACTGCTTTTCGAGCATGCAATACATTCTCTTAAGCTTCTGCTTCTCTCGCAACTGCATTCCATAGTCGGTCATTTTCTTTGAACGTGCACGTGGGTCTTTACCCGGAGTTCCTGCTTTTTTAGAAATAGGGCACTTCCCGGTATGACAACGTTCACCCTTCAGGAATAACTTTGTCTTTTCCGCACGGCAATATCTGCATTTTGGTCCTGTATATCTAGCCATATTTACACCTACTCCTTATCAGACTCTTCTGGTTTTCCGTGGACGGCAACCATTATGTGGAATGGGAGTAACGTCTCTAATACTTCTCACCTTAAGCCCTAACACTCCAAGGGAACGAATTGCCGATTCACGACCCACTCCAGGTCCCTTCACAAAAACATTTACTTCCCTAAGACCGTAGTCCATAGCTTTTTTAGCTGCAGTCTCTGCAGCTGTCTGAGCTGCATAAGGGGTAGACTTCTTCGCACCCCTAAAACCCAGTCCACCAGCACTTGCCCATGAAACTGCATTCCCAGTCAGATCGGTGACCGTCACAATGGTATTGTTGAATGTTGCCTGAATATAGACATTACCTTCATATACCGTCTTCTTGACTTTGCGTTTTGCTTTAGCCACTTTCAACTCTCCTTATTTCTTCTTACCAGCGACGGTCTTCTTTCTACCCTTACGGGTTCTTGCATTGGTTTTAGTCCTCTGGCCACGAACCGGTAGCCCCCTTCTGTGACGAAGACCGCGATTACATCCAATATCCATTAGACGTTTAATATTGAGTGCTACTTCAGTTCTGAGGCGACCCTCTACCTTGTATTCACTCTCAATCATTTTTCGCAATTCGTTCACATCATCGGCAGATAAATTATTCATCCGCTCATCGGGATTGATGTTACTCTTCTGGCAGATTTCCATTGCGGAAACTCTACCGATTCCATAAATATAGGTCAATGCAATCTTTACCGCTTTGTTTGGTAAATCAACACCTGCAATTCTCGCCATTAACTGGCCTCCTCTCACATGCTGCT
>CAZTUL010000135.1:0-2428 GCA_964616275.1 uncultured Spirochaetaceae bacterium
CTAGCCACTTTCTCTACTCCTACTTCCGCTTCTTAACGATGAAACTACCCGAAGGTTTGTTCTTCTTACGTGTCTTATGACCCTTAGTCGGCAATCCCCAAGGTGACACAGGATGACGTCCAGATGCGGTCTTACCTTCACCACCACCATGTGGGTGATCGACAGGGTTCATTGCTACACCACGGACCTTTGGTCGACGTCCAAGCCATCTGGCTCTTCCGGCTTTTCCAAGAGTTACGTTCATATGATCATCGTTACCAAGAGCGCCGAGTGTCGCCATACACTCACCAAAAACCATGCGCATCTCACCTGAAGGTAACTTAAGAGTTACGTAGTCGCCTTCTTTTGCAACAATCGTTGCTCCAAGACCTGCACTACGTACCAACTGCCCGCCTTTCCCAAGCTGAAGTTCAACATTGTGTACAGTCAAGCCAAGTGGAATAGCCTTTAACGGCAATGCGTTACCCACTTCTAATGGTGCATTAGGACCACTCATAACCTTAGCGCCAATTTTAATACCCTTAGGGGCAAGAATATAACGCTTTTCGCCATCGACATACACAACTAATGCAATATTCGCACTTCTGTTCGGATCATACTCAACTGTCTTCACCGTCCCGGGAATATCGAACTTATTTCTTTTAAAGTCGATAATACGATAAGCACGCTTATGACCGCCACCACGACGACGAACACTGATGCGACCAAAAGTATCACGTCCAGCATTCTTAGAAAGCTTGGTGGTAAGTGATTTCTCACTTCGGTTTGTGGTAAGCTCATCAAAGACCAGTGTTGTCTTCTGGCGAAGGCCAGGAGTATATGGTTTGTATTTCTTTAATGCCATGATTTCCTCCTAGATTCCTTCGACGGCCTGGATGACTTCACCCTTGGCCAACGTCACGATAGCCTTCTTCCAATCGCCAGTAGTCCCAGCAATGTGACCACCCTTTCCGCGAGTATATTTAGGCTTTCCTTTTACAGACACGATATTGACCTTGACAGGTGTAACAGAGAACAACTCTTTTACGGCCTGAGCAACCTCGAACTTATTTGCTCTCGGGTCAATCTTAAACGTGTATTTCTTAACTTCTGATTCCCGGGCTAAGTTGGATTTCTCCGTAAGCACGGGCTGAATAATTACTTGATCTGCTCTCACGTTAGACCCCTTGTTTATCGCTGTAGAACTCGTTGAGATTCGTAGCAGCGCCTTCAAGCATCAATACCTTCCTTCCGTACAAAAGCTCCTTTGCAGAAAGCCTGTTGTAGGAAAGTACTCGTAAATATGGGATATTTTTTGCAGCACGACGCATCATTACATCATCATCTTTAAGAACTAAAATAGTTCTCTTATTATCAGTAACGAAGTTCTTTAGAATTCCAGCCAAATCTTTTGTTTTGCCAGTCTCAATGGTGAAATCCTCGATTACTGCAAGTTTTTCCTCTTGCACAGAGAGAGAAAGTAGCGACTTCATAGCCAAACGTTTAACCTTCTTAGGCAAAGTGTAACTATAATCACGTGGCTTTGGCCCAAAAATAGTTCCACCACCAACCCAAAGAGGAGACTTTTTATCTCCAGCTCGAGCATTACCTGTACCCTTTTGCTTGTAAGGTTTTGAGTTACTATATCGTACTTCACCACGGGTCTTCGTACATGCAGTGCCAACTCTTCGATTTGCCAACTCATTGTTTACAGCGTGGTAAATCGACCCGTCGCTCACTTCACGATTAAAAACATCATCGTTGAGTGTGATAGTACGCAACTCCTCTCCTTTTATTGAAAAGACCTTTGTTTCCATTTCTCGCCTCTACTTCTTCTTCGCTTTTTTCACGATGACTACGCTCTGGGCGGGTCCAGGAATCGCTCCTTTCACCAAAAGAACCTGCATCTCTTCATCGACACGAACAACACGAAGATTCTGAACAGTCACTCGGTCTGCACCCATACGTCCTGCCATTCTAGTGCCCTTGAACGTACGTGCCGGAGTCGAGGACATCGCAGTACCACCGAGATCTCGGTGAAACTTGGATCCGTGAGTCGCGCGTCCGCCTGCAAACCCGTGGCGCTTCATACCACCTTGGAAACCTTTTCCCTTGGAGGTACCTACCACGTCCACAAACAGAACGTCCTTGAACACATCTACTCCGAGAACTTCACCTACGGCAGTTTCTTTGTCAAAGTCTCTCATCTCAACCAAAGTTTTCTTTGGTGGACACACTTCGCCAAACTGTCCAGCATATGGTTTAGTGGTCTGACTTTTCTTCTTATCAAAAGCACCGAGCACACATGAACTGTATCCATTCTTTTCAACAGTCCTATGCCCGACAACCACATTGTTCTCAATCTTTATTACAGTCACAGGAGTAAGTCTGCCGTTGGCATCAAACACCTGTGTCATTCCTATTTTTTTTCCGATAAGCCCTAACATCT
>CAZTUL010000136.1:0-2401 GCA_964616275.1 uncultured Spirochaetaceae bacterium
CCGAATGATGGAGCAAAGAATCCGAATTCATGTCCCATACCATAATTCTGTTCCGGCATTGCACAACCAATAAGTAACAGTAACCCTACGCATGCAAGCAGCATGCCGCTGAAAGTTCTCAATCTCATGTTTTCCTCTCAAAATGTGGCTTTGAGGATAAATAATTCACCCAAAATTACCCTAACATCTCGAGAAGTTGTACGATAGAATTTTTCTAATCGGTATATAAAAGTATACCGAATGTAGGAAAATATTGATAATAAAGTCTTTTAATACTACGGAATTTGTACTATATTCACTTTTCAGTACATACTACGGTAGAGGCTATAAGATCATGTATTCCCTGGTGTTTGCTTGTAAGAAATATGGGAATCCACCCCAGCCCAAAGAGCATCGTCGACACTAAGAGGCCAAGGTACCGAGCGAGGGCAACCCAGAAGGTAACTGGCTTTCCCTGTACCGTCACTACACGAATCCGGGTTATAAAGCATCCCACAGTCCCTTGCAGGATGCTCCACCCAACAACGAGGTACAACATGCGAATACTACATATTCCACCGAATAAAAATATGCCATATCCCAATAGATAGGTTCCGCTTTGATCGCTGAACAATCCCCGAGCGTACCACAGTAACAGAGGAAGCATGAGTATAAGCGATACAATCATATCTATCACGTACGCTAACAATCGCTTGCTGAATCGTGCGTAGATACATGTTTCAGGTTTATGTGTAATTGCGGCACGAGTTCTGTCCATACCTCCTCCCGTTTCCTACTTCTTCGTATTATCTATTTTGAAGTGATGTACCCGCATGGTACTGGTCGCTCGAATAACCCCATCACCGGTTACCAGATCGTATGAGTGCCCCGATGCATCATATACTACCCCCACATACTCACCATTGGGCAGATCCAATCTATAAAACCCCTGGGCATTTGTTGCAGTGTACAACACTGGTGCTGAACTTTGTACCGGGTACAAAGCAATGTAGGCGGGAAGGGCCTCCTTTGAGAATATATCCTTTAGGTAGACACTACCTCCAAAGGAACCTTTACTGTTGTATGTACCAAAGACAGTGTGAGTTTGTGGAATCTGGTCTCGAGGGCTGCTGGGTGTGGTCTGTACAGTTGTTTGTGCTGGTTGTGACGGTTGTACCAGAGTTGTACCTACTGGCTGCTGTGGTGATACTGGAGCCTCAATCTGAGTGGAGTAGGGCTCAATGTTCGGATTTTCAGCTAATACTTGTACCTCATAGTCGGTAAGTGCTCTCTTATAGAGGTAGACGCTGTCTACCGAGATGTCGGCAAGGTATTGTGGTGTGTTTATCCAACTTTCATGCATTCCCAGCCGAATAGGCTGATTCGTAACTGGAATATCCCACTCATAGGCTTCAGTCAGTATCGGTTTTCCATCCAGATACATCCGCATGACTTTCCCGTTGTAACTCGCGGTGATTGTATGCCATTGATTCAGCTTGGGACTTATATTGGTACGTACAAGGTGGTCATGTGAGCCTACCCCCATAGTGAGAATGGGTGGCGAGTTCAAAAAATCATAATCGCCTTCCAGCAGCAGACGCATAATATAGAAACGTTCATGATAGACCTCCCCTCCATGCAGTTCAATCAGATACTGAGTATCGGGATGTCCTGGTGCAAAATACCATGAGTGGAAATAGACACGTAGAGAAATTGTGTATCCCCGAGTGAACTGGTCGGTAGGTTTCCTCGTGAGAATGGCATGCTGGGGAGCTTTATAGGGGTTAAGACGAAGATCATTTCCCACAACAGCGGCTCCGTATTTAAGTTCCATATCCTGTGCTCCGAGGACATCTTTCGGCCCTTCCCAGAATCCGGCAATACCAGAAGGGGTGATGTACTGATCCGGAGATGTTTCCGGCAGGGTGGGTACTGTTTCACTCTCTCGTACAAACACATAACTTCCCGGCCAGGATCCATAATCACCACTGAATACACCATGAGCAGCACTCGCTGTGAACGAATCTTGTGGCCCTTCAATTTCAATGACGACTCTCCCTCCAGAGTCGAAGGTGATCAACCCACTGTGTACAGCTGCACTCAGTATGCATGAATCGTCGGTATATACACGAGTTCCCCATACGGGTCCTGCGGTTCGTCCAGAAGGAAAGGTAAAGGCGATTCGTTTGCCTATTTGGCCTCTCCAAGCAACAGCGTTTATAGCAGGATTGGGATTTGTGATTTCAATGTCGGCACGAATCGATGAAGGCGTTGCAGTACCTAGTGTGTTATCGTCCTTCCACGCAATAAAGTCATCGAACGATGCTTTAACCCCTTTCTGGGTATAAAACCCATAATATCCATGATTATAGGAGGAGTCTGTATAGGAAAAGACCTCGGTATCGTTTACCAGATATGCTAT
>CAZTUL010000137.1:0-2347 GCA_964616275.1 uncultured Spirochaetaceae bacterium
GAATGGCGGGGGCAAGGTTCCGCTATATGGTACCGGGAGGAACCGCCCCGGTGGGTGAGGTTTACCCGGTAAAATAAGCAAGTATGGTCAAGCAGTAGATGAAATATACAGGTAAGGTACTGATGGAGGCTGATAATAATGCGAGATGACCAGAAAGCGGCAGTGCAACGGATGCTTCAGTATATTGACGAGCATCTGTGTGAACCTATTACTCTACTCCAACTGGCACAGGCGGCTTGGTATTCTCCCTGGCATAGTGCACGCATGTTCAAAGAAGCTACTGGAATGGCACCATTTTACTATCTTCGGCATCGTCGTCTCAGTGAAGCTGCCAGGCGACTCCACAGTGATGAAGTGAAGATCGTAGATGTTGCATTTGACTTTGTTTTTGCTTCACACGAAGGATTTACGCGAGCTTTTTCTCGAAAGTTCGGTATGAGTCCGCAGGAATTCCGCCGTATTTGGAAGCTCCACATTATGGATTGGTCCTCCCGTCGCCATACGTCACTGGCAACAAGTAGAAACAAGGAGTCAATTATGGAGACCGTGTTTGTTCAGGTGGTGAATCGACCTGAAAGAAAAGCTGTAGTGAGGTTTGCTCAGAAAGCAAGCGATTATTTTTCCTACTGTGAAGAAGTGGGATGTGATGTATGGGATGTATTAAGTGGCATAAAAGAGGCTCTATATGAGCCAGTGGGCATGTGGATGCCACCGAAACTTCAAAGAATAGGGACCTCTACGTATATTCAGGGAGTGGAAGTACCGCTGGATTTCAATCAGAATGTACCTGAAGGATATGATGTTATAACTCTGCCTGCCTGTAGAATGATGATCTTCCAGGGGCCTCCGTTTGATGATGCTCTGTTTGAAGAGGCTATTACCAATCTATGGGAAGTGATGAAACAGTATGATCCGACTCTCTATGGATTTACATGGGCGGATGACGAAGGCCCCCGATTCCAGCTTGCACCAATGGGATATCGCGGGTACATCGAAGGACGGCCAGTCCGACCGGTAAACTAACGACCACCTTATGGTACCGGGAGGAACCGCCCCGGTGGGCGAGGTTTACCCGGTACCATAAGAGACGATTCGTGATCTCCCCTGTTTTTTCGCCTTGTATAATGCCTCGTCAGCATGACTCATAATCGTATGCTCACTCATTCCCGGCTTCCAAACTGCCAATCCAATACTCACCGAGATCGGACTATCACCATTACCCCTATGACGGAGATTCCCAATAGCCTCCATAATTCTCTGAGCAATAATATTTGCCTGTTCCAGAGTGCAATTGGTAAGCAGAACCACAAATTCATCTCCACCATAACGCGAACAGACGTCTGTAGAACGCGTGTGCTCGCGGATTGCCTGTGCTGAATCTACAAGAACCGTATCACCGTATGCATGTCCTCTAGTGTCGTTAATTTCTTTAAACCAATCGATATCGAGCATGAGGATACAGAACGGGTTTTTCGCAGACGCCTCGATTCGTACAAGACTTTTGAGCCGAAGGGTATGATAGCGGCGAGAAGCTAACCCAGTGAGATAATCGGTATATGATGCTCGGTACATTGATCGCATAGCAACAACCATTGACCAGGAAGTGAGTAAAATGAGTGCAAGAAAACTGCCCAAAATAATCCAATTCATGTGCCTGCTCATGGCGTTTATCGTCTCGGCCGAGAAATCTACACCTACCAGTCCAACGACAGTTTCATCTCTATCGTCGATAATAGGTACATATGCGGTAATAAAATTACCCCAGATAGGGTCTTTGATGAGTTTTGTGACTGTTGGCGTACCAGTTATAAACGATTCTCGTTCCTTCGGTGCCATGGTATCGAGCGAACCAATAGGTGAAAAATCGGGACTGGACGGATTTGTTCCATCAAAAATATAAGCGACGGTCTGTGAATCAATCCATTTTTCGGTGAAAATAAAGTCTGTTTGCGTTTCAGCTTGTACCTGCCGAATAAGAGCATTCATGCGTTCATAATAGGTATTGTCGAATAAGTCGGGATCGTATGCAGAAACCTCAGAGAGCTCTCTATATGCTTCAATATTTTGTGAAATTGCAATCTCAACCATAGTTGCAATTGTAGATGCACGTTGTTGAAATTCTTCAATTACGGAACTTTTATAGGTACGGGAAATAATGACTGCTGGAATTACCATGAGTGCTGAAACGAGGACTAAAAGAGAAATCATTCGTGCAATTTGTGTACCCACTTTTATCTGTTTCATGTTTACTCTTGGTGTATATTTCTCCTCTGTCTTATAAATACTATATTTATATATACTACACTTATATATGAAACGAAACCAAATTTGACACCAATATCAGATA
>CAZTUL010000138.1:0-2318 GCA_964616275.1 uncultured Spirochaetaceae bacterium
AGAGCTTCTGGCTCATCGGCCAGCCCGACGTCTTGTTGGAGAAGATCGAAGAGGGCGATGATCGGGGTAAGTATCAGGTGGAGGTGTTGGGATTCGACTACTACAACACCAAGACTGGTAATGTTGAGTCGGGCGGTGTCGGCAACATAGCCATGTGGATGCTTGACCCAGATTACGATGGGAGGAGTTTGTTTCCTAGGCAGGTCTTCTTCCCCATGGCAGGTACCAAAGATGGCTGGGCCAAACTTGCCAGGAACCTGAAAGCCGAGATAGATGAGGAGAAGATCGAAGCTTACCGAGGGACTCGCTCTTTGCCCTTCAAGCCCGGCGATAACCAACAGGTCGCAGTCAAGATCGTAGATGACAGGGGGATAGAGAGCCTGAAAATTCTGGAGGTGGCTCGATGAAACAGAGCAAAATAGACACCCTGATTATCAATTCCCCCTACGAGATGCCTTCAGAGTACTGGAAGTATGATCCCAAAACCCGCCTCTTTGAAAAAGTGGCTGGAAGGCGGCCCGCGGGTTACGTTATAGCATCCGGCCGCTCCGGATCTTACGACGACTCGGGCGTTATCGTTGAGATCCCCATCGTCAAGAAAATACGTGAGAGGGTGGACGGCTGGAGAGAGGCAGGTTATCCAGGAGTGACGGGGATCACAAGACGCCTCCTGGAGCACTGGAACGATCCTCAGCAGAGGGACCTGAGATTCTTCTTCTGTCAGCTGGAGGCGATCGAGACCCTGATCTGGCTCGCCGAGGCACCGGACGCCGAGAAGGTTGGGATCGAAATTCCTTCGGACGGCGGCGCATTCCAGAGGCTCTGCTCCAAGATGGCGACGGGATCGGGAAAGACCATCGTCATGGCGATGCTCATCGCCTGGCAAGCCTTGAACAAGGCCGCCTACCCCCAGGACGCCCGTTTCTCCAAGTACTTCCTGGTGGTGGCTCCAGGCCTGACAGTGAGGAGCAGGCTCCAAGTCCTGGTCCCATCGGAGTCGGGCAACTATTACGACGTATTCGGGATCGTCCCCACAGGCCTTCGAGAGAAGCTCAACCAGGCAAAAGTCAAAGTCATCAACTGGCATGTCCTCAACTGGGAAACCCCAGATCAGATCGCCCGGAAGAAGGGGGTGGACAAGAGGGGAGCAAAAAGCGATGAGGCCTACGTCCGAGAGGTCTTGGGGGATTTGGCTCAGATCAAGAATCTTGTGGTGATAAACGACGAGGCCCACCACGCCTGGAGAGTTCCCGCCGAGTCCAAAGTAAAGGGGGTCAAAAAGGAGGAGATCGAGGAGGCGACGAAATGGGTGGGGGGACTGGATAGAATCCACAGAACCCGAAATATCCTCTCATGCTACGACTTTTCAGCCACGCCCTTTGCCCCCTCGGGTAAGACCAGCTCTCAGGAAGCCCTCTTCTCCTGGATAGTCAGCGACTTCGGGCTCAACGACGCCATCGAATCCGGTCTCGTCAAGACCCCTCGCATGGTCATAAGAGACGACGCCCTCCCAAATGCCAAGACCTACAAATCGAAGCTCTATCACATCTACAACGAGGAAGAGGTGAGAGACGACCTCAACAGGAAGGCGGAGGAGACCGAACCTCTCCCAAAGCTGGTGACGAATGCTTACTATTTGCTGGGGACTGACTGGCTGGCCTGGAATAAGCAATGGAAGGAGGAGGGTTCCGACGTCCCGCCGGTCATGATTACCGTTACGAACCGGACCGAGACCGCCGCCCGGATCAAGTACGCCTTTGATCACAACAAGTTCCTGATCGAAGAGCTCTGCGATCCCGCAAAAACCCTTCACATCGACTCCAAGGTTATGAAAGAGGCCGAGTCTCTGGAAGACCTTTCGGGAAACGGTCTCGCTCTCTTTGACGACGACGATTCGGACCGACCCCTCTCCAAGAAGGATCAGGCACAACAGCTTCGAATTCTCGTCGATACAGTAGGTAAGAAGGGAAAGCCCGGAGAGAAGATACAGAACGTCATCTCTGTGGGGATGCTCTCAGAGGGATGGGATACCAAGACGGTTACGCACATCATGGGGCTTCGAGCCTTCTCCAGCCAGCTCCTCTGTGAGCAGGTGGTAGGGCGAGGCCTGAGACGAACTTCCTATGAGATAAACCAGGACAACAAATTCGATCCTGAGTACGTCAACATATTCGGAATCCCGTTTGCGTTTCTTCCCCATGAGTCGAAGGAAGGCATACCCGCCCCCCAGTCCAAACCTAAGACGCTCATCGAGCCAGATACAGAGAAGAGGGAGTTTGAGATCAAGTGGCCGAACTTGATAAGGATTGAGCACCGAT
>CAZTUL010000139.1:0-2298 GCA_964616275.1 uncultured Spirochaetaceae bacterium
GCGACCCGGAAAGGCAATCCGATATTTACGAAGCCCTCCAGTGCCTCTCAGCACAGCGCCTGCCTTGGGATTCTCCAATAATTCTTCCTGTAGCTGCCGAAGTTCCTCATCACCAAGCCCAAGGTGTTTCCATTGGCGATCAAACTCCGGCATCATGACAAATTCACGATTGATCTGCATAAGCTGTCTATAAAATACCCTATCAGATAGGGTGTAGTCAAGTGCCTGTCACATCTATTTGGTTACTGCTTAATTCATCAGGAATAGTCATTGACATCCTGTTCCAGAACGGAGGCCTCCTGTGAGGGGAACAGCCGATCTACACGCTCTATCGGTTCTTAATTCATGCGTAGTTTTGGTCTGTATGAGCTTATGTTGTACAGATGAGCATCAAACCAAATACGCCTTACCCCGGAGGTTACCCCGGAAGTACCCCGGAAGTCTGGATATAATGACGACAGCTTCCCGAGGAGGAGGCCGAACGAACCTGGTTTTCATTAAAACTGTACTTTCATCGCGGTGGTGAAAGTATATGAATGAGTGAAAAGATGATCAGCGTGCTCGCATGTTCTCTTGATCGATGGTAGGCTATCTTGAAATAACGATCCTGGATTCAGTTTCTTATTACAAAATAGATCTGAACATCGAAATTAGCATGCTAAGGAGATTGGAACATATCATGGTAAGCACAACAGTAGATATTGAATTTCGAGTTGATGCCCAGCTGAAGAGTGAATACGAAAAGGCCTGCACAGAACTTGGATTGACAACTACCGAGGCTTTCACCATGTTTGCCACGAAGGTAGCCAGGGAGAAGCGTATCCCTTTTGAAGTGGCCGTCGATCCGTTCTACAGCGAGCAGAACATGGCAAGACTCAAGAAATCTATTGCCCAGATGGAAGCGGCCCGAGAATACCTTAAGGTTGGAGTCCCAGGTTCAGGGATAGACAAAGAGGATGCGTACTTTTAAGCGTTGGACAAGGCGAGGCAAACGACGCCGGTCGTGATTCTTTTCCAATACCACCAACAAGTATAATTTTGCTAACTTTCACACACGAAGCCTGTAATAGTTTGCCCTCGGTTAGCCCATGTGATATAAAGATTAAAAGGCAGAACATTAGCAGCATGGATTTATATTTTGACGAATCAGGAACATTGACTCAGAGGTATTGTGAAACTAATCCTTATTTCATTATCGCCATGGTAAGGCCCCTGGATAAGGATAAGCTGAAAAAAGCCTATAAAAGGTTTATTCAGAAGAATTTGGACAAGCTGAAGCGGTTGGATAACGGCGAAAACAAGATGTTCAAGGACGGGAGATTTGTTGAACTCAAAGGTTCCCAGTTCAATCGCGAGATGCGGCAAGAGTTTGTTAGTTATTTCGCCCGAAATAACTACTTCCAGTTATATTACATCTTAGTGGACAATTCACTTATAAAGCCACATTTTTGTGACAATACCGCACGAGCTTTCAACTATATCATCAAATTATCATTGAAATTCTATTTAGACAAAGGATTTCTCCCTGATGAGGTTTATCACCTTCAATTTGATGAGAGGAATGAGAGGACTGAGACCAAACACTTCCTGGAAAATTATCTGAGGACAGAGTTTCTGTTGGAACAAACGCTCACTCATGAGATTCACGTGCAATATTTCGATTCCGCTGATAACATGTTGGTTCAGGTAGCGGATGTGTTTGCAAATATTCTTTACGCCCACAAACGTACAAATGCATACTTGAGGGAGATAAACTATCTTTATCAAAACGGCTATCTCAAATATGTTTTCAGGTTTCCTTATGATGGGAATCATGGGGTATGAATGCATGCAATTGATAGCAGATATGTGTGTGAACTTGCAATCCCTCAAGGATTCACTTGGTGATGGAATGCAACAAATAAGCAACAAAAAGGTAACATTTTTATTGACATTAGCCCGGGCTAGAGGTATATTCAGGGTGTCAGCAGTAAGTCCTGTTGCAGTGCCGTTATCTAGGTAAGTGTCATGTGTTGGCATCACGGACAGGCGAATGACTTCATTTTTTCAACATGCAGGCTTCAGGCCTGCTTTTTTTGGCTTCGAAGACATGAGTCGGGACTCACGAGAGTACGACCGAAGCACAAAAACTCATCAGCGATTTCGTTTCATCACCGCTTTCATCTGCATTGCGTTCTGCAGCAGAATCTCTTTCTCATCATGTGTGCAATCATCAAGTAGGTCTTTGAGGTTCTTGTCGTAGGAATCAATGAGCACAGGCGTGCTGTCGTACAACAATGAATCGATGGTCGTGTCCAA
>CAZTUL010000140.1:0-2160 GCA_964616275.1 uncultured Spirochaetaceae bacterium
CATTGGTCAATATATATTCCAAGAGCAGCAACTTGCTCTTCTTTTTGATAGAATTTATTACTTCGGTTCCGAACTGTTTATCCTTGCAGGTCTAATTTTTGTTATGTATTTGACGCAAAATTGGCAGAGTAAGCCACTACGCATCTTACTATTATGCATAGTTATGCGCATCACTATCTATCAGACAGCAAATATTGGATGGAACCTTATCGCTAAGGATTATCCAAATAACTTCTGGTTTATGTCACATCAGGTGATTGCAGCAATTGAATCGTACTGTATTCCAATAATTTTATTCCTCTGGATGAAGCGAACAAAACTGCATAGAGAACGAATGCAAGCGATAATAATCATTATAAGCACCTTAGTTGGAACCATAGTTGGTGTTTTAGTCGATTTCTTTGCTGGTTCTTCAGGAATACAGCCAATTTCTTCAGCAATCCCTATGTTATGGATGATTGCAATCTGGATAGCAATCACACACTATGGACTCCTGAGACATTCGCCAGCACAAGTGAATAGAGAACTCATCTACCTCATGAATGAAGCTCTGTTCATAATCGACTCTGATTGGAACATTACCGATCTCAATGGAGCGGCATTATTTCTTCTCGAACGAGATGTGGCTCCTAAAGAGCCCCTTCCTTTACATGAAGTATTTCAGGATGCTGAAGCAATAATGCACAGGATAGAAGCAGCAGAAACAACGCAGCAGAAGTACTATACAAAATCGGAGATAATACAAACCAGTCAGGGACACTTGCTCGCTGTAACAACAAGTTTCTCCATCGTAAGCGATAAATGGAATGACCGCATAGGTATTTTATGTATGTGCCATTTACAACAAGATCTCCATGCTTTCAGCCATCGGTATGCCCTCAGCCCAAGACAAACCGATATTCTTAGGCATATTATAAGCGGTAGATCACAAGGTCAAACAGCTGAAGCATTGTTTCTCAGTCTATCAACAGTAAAAAGTCACACTACGAGCCTCTACAACAGGCTTGGAATTTCCAGTAGAAGTGAACTTTTTGCCCTCTTACGAAGTGAAGCGTTAAAATTTACTGGTGCATGAAAGTGTCTTAATAGAGATAGATACCAGCGTCGATGATAGTTGATCCCCATGAAAGATTCCCCACACTATGCACGGCAAATACATTTGTTCCCGCATGAAGTACCCCAGCATCCAGAGGAATATCCACTTCAACATAATTCTGTGTTTCATGATTAAAACTTACATCCAGAATCTCCACTCCATTAATGTAGAACGTCGTGTCATTTCCTAATAAGAACGTACGAAGTTTTACCGTTCGTGCATGAGATTGATTATACATAAATTTCTTTCGCAGATAAATTTCTGTAGGATGTCCATCCGTACTATCTCCTGCAAAACGCAATCCAAATCTTGTAAGTAATGGAACATTTACCCATGGGGATCCAAATGGAGCCATCCCCCCTTTCCACGTATCATCATTAAAGTTTGCATTATTCCAGTCACTTGATGGCGTAGCGAAGGTATAAGCCCATCGTTGACTTGTATGTTCACTTGTTGGAACCAATGCTTGGAGATTACTGTGAATCGGGGCGGTCTCGGGATGATAATACCGTGTGTATGCTTCTGCTGCTGCCCTGAATACCGGTAAATCAATCAGTTCATCCCGCGTTAGGACGGTAGGTTCTTCGACCATCAATTCATAGGCATGAGGAAGATCTACTATAGCCATATTTGCATTCTCCCACGAAGCCCAGCTCTGCCAGAATACTGTCTGAGGGAAATTCTCGTCCATAACTTCAATCATACCTAGCTGATCCCATGTCTCAGAGTTTGAAAGGTTGTTGAAGTTTCGTCCAAGTTCACCAAATCCGAAGGGCTTACCGAGAGCCTTTCCGTTGTCTATAAAATCTGTGTAGTCGGATACTGGTGCATTAAGTAGGTCATCTCTGTACAAATCCAGTGCAATAATATCTACATAATCGTCTCCTGGATAATAATTATGGGGAGCTCCAATTGAAAAACCAGAAGCATTTGGAGAGAACACATACAGAAGATTATGTACTCCTCGTTCTTCAATGAGATACCGCTGCCAATATCGCCAGAGTTGAATGAATTGATTGGCATCGGTAGTGTACCACCAAAACCAAGGTCCATTCATTTCGTGA
>CAZTUL010000141.1:0-2122 GCA_964616275.1 uncultured Spirochaetaceae bacterium
TGAGACGGTGAGGCGGGTAGGGAAAGAGATTTGTGATAATTAAAGATATATCCCGCCTTTCACCGCTCTGTGTCTACTTTTATTGACAGCTACAAATTGATGCTATCGTAAAGGTTACATGCAAAACTTACAAAACAACGAATATAAAACCTCTATTATGTCGAATATATAATACTCAAAACATCGAATAAAAATCTTACAAATTGACAAATGAAAGGTTTACATCTAGTATTGAGTACGCTATGATGATGATTGGAGGGGCTATGTACCTGACTCGATTTGCCGATTCCATGTTGCAAGAACGGTTGAACAGTGCTGGGGCTGTACTGATACGAGGCCCCAAGGGTTGTGGTAAGACTGAGACTGCGATGCAAAAAGCAAAGAGTATCGCGAGAATGGATATTGATGAATCCGTTCGGATTCGGATGGAAATTGATCCCAAATTGGTCTTGCAAGGGGATGTACCCCGTTTGATTGATGAGTGGCAGGAATATCCGATCATCTGGAATCATGTCAGGCATGAGGTGGATACAAGAAAACAGAAGGGTCAGTTTATTCTTACCGGATCTTCTTCAGTTCGCGACCAAGCTAGGCTCCATTCAGGTGCTGGTCGGTTTTCAGTCCTTACCATGCGCCCCATGTCATTATTCGAGCGAGGTTGGTCCACAGGCGAAGTAAGCCTTGAAAGCTTGGTTACGGGAGTTATTCCCAAATCTGATGAAGTCCCATTCAGTTTACACGACTTGGCAGGCAAAATCGCGCTGGGCGGATGGCCTGGTCTCATTGGAACCAATACTGAGGATGGGCTACGCGCTGTACGTGACTATATCTCACTCATAGCTGAAGTGGATATCAACAAGGTTTCAGGAAGTAATCGTGAACCCCAGAAGGTCCGGAGACTTCTCCAATCTTTTGCGAGGAATATTTCGACTGAAGCAGCCCTTGTCACGCTCGTCAAGGATACGAATGGAACCGATGGTTTTGTATCTACAGAAACGGCGAACACCTATATCGACGCATTGGAACGTCTAATGGTGGTGGAACACCTTCCTGCATGGAACACCCATATCCGCAGCAGTGATACGCTTAGGAAAAGCCCAAAAAGGCATTTCACCGATCCGTCTCTCGCCATAGGTGCCTTGGGGCTTTCCATAGACAAGTTGCTAGCTGATCTGGAATATTTCGAATTACTCTTTGAGTCCATGGTAATCCGGGATCTTAGGATTTATGCAGAGGTGCATGAAGCAATGGTGTTCCATTATCGTGATTCAACAAACTTCGAGGTGGATGCAATCTTGGAATATCCGGATGGCAGATGGGCCGCATTTGAGATTAAGTTGGGCTTTGGTGCACAGGATGCTGCAGCGGCCAATCTTCTGAAACTCGCTCAGAAAGTAGATCAGAAGCGAATGGGAACACCCGTTGCATTGACGGTGATTACCGCCAATGGATTTGCCTTCAGGAGGAAGGATGGTGTCAATGTGGTTCCAATCGGCGTGTTGACTGCATGATTCATGATAGCGTGTTACTGCATGGTTGGCAGTATCTGTTCGATGCAAATCGTACTTCTCTCTTGAGGAAGGATATCAACGTATTTTATTTTTTCCCCGACTATAGTTCCTAGCTTATCGAAGACTTCTTGCAATTTACTTGGCTCTACATAGTACTACGGTAACGTCTGTTTGGAATAAAACTCTTGCCCATGACGTCAATATGAGCCATATGTGTATAGAAGTGCTAAGCAGACACCAGCATGGGGGAGGCGTATGATTATCTATCTGGTAGGGATGACTTGTGTGGGAAAGACAACTATTGGCCGTTTGTTGGCTGAGAGAATTGGCTTCACCTTCTTTGATGTCGATGAATCAGTTGAAAAATTCTATCAAAAACCGATTGAAAGGATTCAGGATGAGTGTCTCACGATGTATGGATTCAGAGAGAAAGCTAGTGTTGTGCTGGATCAGCTATTCTCCAAGAAAATCGATTCAGTAGTTGCAGGGACTCCAGCAGGTTTGAAGTTCGCATATCTAAGCGTGTACAAAAAACATAAAAAAACTAAGCCTCTGTATTCGATTCACCTATACGATTCAGCTGAGAATATTGTAGATAGACTCACTTTCCT
>CAZTUL010000142.1:0-2109 GCA_964616275.1 uncultured Spirochaetaceae bacterium
AAATTCAGCTTGCACAAGGATTGTGTTTGGAGTAATTTATGCACATGTTACAAACTAATAAACGAATCGTCTTGACTATCAAGGATCAGGTATACAACATAATTAAGGAAAACATCCTATCAGAGCATTATAAGCCGGGTGAAAAAGTTAATGAAGTGTCACTCGCAAAAGAGCTCGGAGTGAGCCGCTCACCTGTCCGCAGTGCAATAAATGAACTAGTTGGTGAGGGTCTGCTTGAATCGAAACCACACCACTATGTGCGAGTACGCAAATTAACTGAGAAAGAAATCCTGGAAGTCTATGAATTCAGATTGCTGGTGGAACAGTTCGCAATTGAAAAGGCAGTAGAATCTCTTGATGAAGATATGATTGTCCAGTTAAAAAATTTTGCCAACGACTTTAAGAACTGTTGTACATACGATCAGTTATTGAAATATGTGGAACTCGATAGCAAATTTCACAAGTATCTGATTGAACACACCGGCAACCGATTAGTTATAGAAACCTTCGGTCGCATTGGTGCAATGATTACCCCGTTCAGAGTTATCTCCTTAAAGAGTAAAGAGCGTTTCAAAGAATCTATCGGCGAGCACGTAGGTATTATTAATGCGTTATGCGAAAAAGATGTACAAAAGGCAATTGAACACTGCCAGACTCACCTCACACTAGCAAAAAATGAAATTGTCCGATACCTAAAAAAACTTTCTACAGCTTAGACTAACCCCTTATATTTCACGATTATTTCGTTGACTTTTTCTTCTCTGCCTGTATAATGTATACAAAATACAGTATAAAGAGGAATGCATGCATAAGACAATAAAACTTCCGTATGATACAACGCAGCTTACCTTACACGTGCCGCAAACGAATCTTGCAGGAGTGCTTGTTCCACAAAAGCATACTAGCGAGAACTCTCAGATTACCTTGGAACAGGAAAAATCTCTTGTTCAGCAGGCACTCGAGCATCCAATTAATTCACCACGGCTCAGTGAACTTGCTAAAGGAAAACGGAGTGTTGTCATCATCACAAGTGACCACACCAGACCCGTACCAAGTTCCATTACACTTCCACTCCTTCTAGCCGAAATCCGAAAAGGAAACCCAAAGGCCGACATTACAATCATAGTTGCAACTGGGTTACACCGGGGGATGACTCATGAGGAAAAGGTTGCAAAATTTGGTGCAGAAGTCGTTAACCGTGAAACCATTGTGAATCATGACAGTACCGATAGAGCTCTACTAGTAGATTTAGGAATACTCCCTTCCGGTTCAAAATGTGAAATAAACAAGCTCGCAGTCGATGCCGATCTTTTAGTAGCAGAAGGATTCATAGAACCCCACTTTTTCGCTGGATTCTCCGGAGGAAGAAAGAGCGTTCTGCCGGGAATAGCTTCACAGGATTGCGTAAATATAAATCACAGTGCAAAAGCTATTCAGCATCCAAACTCAATAACCGGAGTACTTGAAGGAAACCCCATACATGAAGATATGGTGGTCGCAGCTCAGCTTGCTAAGCTTGCCTTCATTTTAAATGTACTGTTGGACGATAAAAAGCGAATTACCAGTGCCTACAGTGGGAATTTTGAAGATGCCCACAAGAAAGGTTGTGATGAACTTCTTGCATCGTGTGCTGTGGATGCTGTGCAAGCCGATATCGTAGTCACTACTAATGGAGGATACCCGTTAGATCAGAATCTGTATCAATGTCCAAAAGGCCTCTCTTCTGCACTTAACTGTGCAAAAAAGGATGCTGTCATAATTCTGGCAGTTGCTTGTAGAGACGGACTTGGAGGAGAAAACTTCGGTCGCATGATGCAGGAAGGGAGTCCGGCTGAATTAATGGAACGAATTATGGCAATTGAGCCTGAACACACAATAAGTGAACAGTGGTGCGTTCAACGTTTTGCTGAAGCATTACTCTCATACACCATCATTCTCGTTCCTAAAAATTTAAACAAAGAGTTAGTTGAGAAGATGAATTTTGTGTACGCCTCAAGTATCGAAGAAGCTATGGAAACAGCGTTTCGGATTAAAGGAACAGATGCAACAGTTACGGTAATTCCTGATGGTGTTGCTGTAATAACAAGGAGTCAACTATAAACAATGAAA
>CAZTUL010000143.1:0-2063 GCA_964616275.1 uncultured Spirochaetaceae bacterium
CATTGTATCAAAACCTACGCAAAGACCTCCCTCGGATGCACGAGCGTGTGGTTAACCAGGCCAACCGACACAACGTGTACAGCAATCACCTCATGAGCTCCATTTAAGGAAATGCAGAGAAAATGCTCTTGTTGTCTACTTCCATAATGACGAATCAACGGGAAGACATCTGAGGGAAAGATGATTTGTTTGCGTTTTGCAGGAAGTCTTCTTCTACCGAGTTCGAGAGCAGCACTGATTAGTGTAGCCTTAGCCGTTCCCATTCCTTCAATCTTTGTTAAGTCCTCAACAGCAATTTCGGCATCGCTTGGTGTCTTATCCAATAAATCCAGTACTTTGCCAGCAAGTTTTAACGCAGAATGTTTTGCACTCCCTGACCCAATGAGAATAGCGAGTAACTCAATATCTGAAAGTGAATTGGCACCATGACTCTGCAATTTCTCCCGTGGACGTTCATGAAAAGGAAGCTCCTTAATATCTGTCGCAGTACGTGTGTGATTTGTATATCGATTCATGCCTCAATAACATCAACATCATCTGTTTTGCTTCACTTTTGCACGAGCGAAAGAAACATTTCGACAGAAATTTCTGAAATCATCGTGAGGATATCATCAATCGGAATATCTTCGATTTTTTTGAATCGAACACAAGACTTTCCCATGTTGGGTTTGAGATTCTTTTCGGAGAAAGCTCGCTCGAGTCGCTCTCGTCTTTCAGGATCGGCATATATTGCGGTTAGGTAGAGTGAGATATGATGTTTCTGAGCTGCTAATGCAACCAGACCTAATGGTTGACCATTATATGTTGGTCCAGATACTTCGAGTGGGACCTCGTAATTTATCATTCCCCATCGTAATGTCTCAACGAACCCATCATGTACATGGGATTGCAACTTGACTCTCAGTTGTGCAATGAGAGATCTCCACTGCTTTGGGACGTTTTCAATATATTCCTCAACGGTAGTACCAGTAATCTTCATAATCAGGTTACCTCCTATATCACACAACAAAGGGCATACAAAGAAAGTACAACTATTATAGGTGACTGGAAAGAATGAAAATGTATGAATGCGGCGGGATTCGAACCCACGACCTCTGCCTCCGGAGGGCAGCGCTCTATCCAGCTGAGCTACGCATCCAATGGAATGTATGCTAGGGATTGTGATTGCTCTTGTCAATAGAACGGACTAACCCATTTCCGATTATATCGACTATCTCGAGAATGTTTGTGCCCATGTGATACCTGTCCCATCTCAACTCAGGACGTAAAATTCATGCAAATGTTAATATATGACATAAGATAGAGAGGTAAAAAATTTCATATCTATATATGTAAAAATAAAATATCTATTTCTGATATATTAGCATAATCAAGACTGATGATATCTCTTGACATCACTTATATCTATTTATTATCATAGAATCATACCGAGTTGAGCCGGCGATAGGGGAGAAGTCATGGTAAAACGTATTTTGATTGGAATCGTAATCATTTTGAGCACGTTTTCTACCCTTAACGCTCAACGGAGCCTGTACAGTGAAACTATACCCATGCAGGGACACATCGAATTACAGGAGAGCTTCACTCTTGAGATAAGTAAGCCCATTGCTTTCGTTCTTAACCAGGAAATGGCTGGAACCACTCACGAGGTCGCTACCTATCAATTTTTCTCAAACAGCCCCGAGGTAGCCTATCAATTGAGGCTTTCTCCTGGTTTTGCTACTACTCTTGGAGCAGAAGTTTTTGCCTTCAGGGGTGTTACAAATAATAGGAATACTCCAGGACCTCCTCCCATTCCGTTCAAAATCAGTGTATTGAATCGAATTAATCAATCTCGCATCACCGATGATGATTTTACTGCTATTCAGAAAGTTATCGGGGTTCGTGATGGTTCAAGAATTGAAGAACAGGGAAGTATTTATGTTACGTTCCCCACGGTTGAGGAGGGGTTTGACCTTCAAGGGTTTTCATACGGTGCATATGAAGCTTCCATTGCTATAGAGGTTTCAGCGGATTAGTTTTCCGGAGCTTCACCTTCACCTTCACCTTCACCTTCACCTTCA
>CAZTUL010000144.1:0-2059 GCA_964616275.1 uncultured Spirochaetaceae bacterium
CATTGGAGAAAAATGGTGTCTTCTATTTCACATTTCTGGAGTAATCAAAACTAATGTAACTACTCAGGTTCCCTTTTCCTGACCAATGATGAAGAATGTCGCAGGGTTGTCAACATCCTGTTGTAATTTTTTTGATTTTTTCCTCATGCCGCTATCCCTGCATTGAAGTTGTTATATATCAGCTTATTGTGGGCTATTTGGAGGGCATTGCAGGCCCTCAAAAAATTTTGGAATGACCCTCCGAAAGAAGGGGTGCAGGTCTTGCCAAAATGTCTGGAAACATCCTTTAATCCGCTGGTGCACAAATCATTAAATTTGCACAGATCCATTATTTTCCCGATCTTTGTGGAGGTATGAAAAAGAACTTTAATACAGGACTTGGAAAGAGTGTCGAGGCAGACCGGGTAAAGCTCTCCCGGCGGCGCAGGCAGATCCTTCGGGAACTCGGCCTTTGCGAAGAGCTTGACTCCACAGAACTGGCAGAGCGGCTGCTGGTGCAGGCGAAGATCAACAGGGCTCTTGTCAAAACCCTTGAGGAGAAGGACAGGGAACTTGCGCAGATGGATCTTATTCTTTCTGTCCGTGACAGTGAAATAAAAGTCAAAGAGGCTCGTATTGCCGAGTTTGCATCCCATGTTGCCGAACTCGGGAGTGGCAGGAAACCCGTCATAAAGAATAGCACGAACAGTAGCGTCCCGCCCTCCGGGAATCCAATTGGCATCCGGCATACACAGTCCCAGCGCAAGCCTTCCGGCAGGAAGTCCGGTGGGCAGAAAGGCCATTCGGGGAGCACCCTGCTCCAATCCGAAAATGTAACGGAAACCCAACAGTGGTACCCCGTCTCCGTGTGTCCGGAATGTGGAAAGCCGCTGGAGATGGACGCTGCGATCGTCAGCGCCACACGCCAGGTGGTGGACATTCCGCTTCCGATTGCGGCCACGGTTGTCAACCACATGACGATGCAGGTCAAGTGCTCCTCCGGGCATTGCAGCAAGGGGCAGTTTCCGGAAGAGGTGAATGCTCCCGTATCCTTCGGCCCCAACATCATGGCGATGACATCCTACCTCAGCACTTATCAAAATGTTCCGTTCAAGCGGCTCACCCATCTGTTCGAGACCATCTTCGGACTCCACATCAGTGAAGGCTCCGTATCGAACATGCTGAAGGCCATGCGGAAATTCTCCAAAACGCCCTACGAAATGATCCGTCAGAAAGTTGCAGAAGGAAAGGTTGCCGGGGCGGACGAAACCGGAATCAACGTGAACGGGAAAAATAACTGGCTCTGGGCTTTCCAGAATGCCGTAGCCACCTTCCTCGCCTTTGACAGCAGCAGAAGCCACCATGTGATCAACAAGCACTTTACCGGGGAAGAGCAAGGTAATATGGTATGGGTCACTGACCGACTTCCGGCCTACTTCATGGGAGACGTGGGGATGGAGGATCACCAGATATGCATTGCCCATCTGTTGCGGAACCTTACCTACACGATGCAGGCCTTTCCGGATGATCCATGGAGCCTTGACATGCTCGACCTGCTGCGGGACTCCGTCCATCATCGCAATGAAAATGACATTGGAGAAGCGGTCAGGAAAGATATGGAAGAAAGACTGGACAAGCTGCTCGAAAGACCTTCGGTTTACACGAAAGAAGACGGGGAGAATAATGAACTTGATAAACTCAAAAAAGGCATTACCAAACACCGGGACTATATCTTTACCTTCCTCACCAATCCCGCTGTTCCTCCCACGAATAATGACTCCGAGAAGGCATTGAGACCGGCCAAGACCAAATTGAAAGTCAGCGGGTGCTTCCGCTCCGAGGAAGGAGCCGGGAACTATGCTACCGTTGCCTCCGTCATCCAAACAGCGGTCAAGAACGGACAGAACCCCTTTGAGGTCCTTCGGGTTATTGCATCCCTTGCTAAAGCGTAGTTTCGAGTATAGCATAGTTATTGACGAGTAGTCAGGACTCTCTGTCTATGACAGGGGGTACCTGAGTAGTTACTATTAAAAAGATTCAAGAGTTGAAAGCGGACTTTACCCCCGGCAGGGTTTCCGCT
>CAZTUL010000145.1:0-1919 GCA_964616275.1 uncultured Spirochaetaceae bacterium
CCCAACCTCTCAGTCGAGTAGCCCGAGGGAGTTTCACCCTCAGGCTCTCACAGAACCGTACGTGAATCTCTCGATTCATACGGCTCCTATCATTCACCATTTTTTTTTCTCAAGGCAAATAGCCCATCGCCCAATGGGCAAATAGTCTTGGTTGCCTCTGCGATACTTCTTTCAACCACCTCTTGGTCCGAGAATATCTGCCCCGAAACCTTTTGAATTTACACATCGCCCATTTTAGAATGCGCTGATTAATGCATTCCATCGTAAGCCTGACAGCTGAGTTGGAGGGGTTGTATTTCCTGAAATAATTTAACCATCCCCTCACCATTGGATTTATATCTTCTGCTATCATATCAATCTTTGCCCCAGAACGTTTATGAAGATTAAGAGATTTAATCTTCTCTCGAAAATGTTTACCGGCTTTCTTGCTGGCTGATGCCAAAAAGTTCCACTGGAGTCTTCCGATTCTATCTTTAATGTACACCCTTTTGAAGGTATATCCGAGAAAGTCAAATTCGGTATTCTCATATTCCCGTGTTCTATCCTTATCCTTACAATAGACAATTTTTGTTTTCTCAGGATGAAGCTGTAGCTGACATTCTTTGAGTCGATTATCCAATCTCGCTAACAGTGCTTCTGCTTGTTTTTCGGTGTGACAATGTATGACGGCATCATCAGCGTACCGTTCGAAAGGACAAGAAGGAAATTCTCTGTCCATCCATTTATCAAAAGCATAGTGCATAAACAAGTTCGCAAGCACAGGACTAATTACTCCTCCCTGTGGTGTTCCGCTTTCCCTAGTGATTGTATCTCCATCAGCATTTTCAAAGGGAGATTTCAACCACCGTTGAATATAAAGTATCAACCATTTCTCTCGTACATGAAACGTGACCGCTCTCATCAGCAACTCATGGTTTATGTTGTCGAACAATCCTTTGATATCAAATTCTATGACATAGTCATACTTCCAACATCGCTCTCTTGCCTTTCCGACAGCATCTAGTGCAGATTTTCCTGGTCTATATCCATACGAGTCTGGATGGAATATATACTCGACTTCTTTCTCAAGATAAAGTTTTCCTACCATTTGTGCGACTCTATCAGTAACAGTTGGAATTCCAAGTCCTCTTTCCCCTCCAGACTTTTTCGGTATCATTACCAGTTTCACTGGCGGTGGGAAATATGTTCCTGAACTCATCCTGTTCCACAACTTATACAAGTTTTCTTTTAGATCGCTCTCAAAGTCTGAAATACTCTGTCCATCAATACCAGCACTTCCTCCATTGGCTTTCACTCTTCCGAAGGCTTCAATGAAGACTTGTTTCGGAATTTCAAATGGCTTGTTTCTTTTCATAAAATCCTCCTGTGTTACCAGTTGTTTCATCAATAGAAACTGAATGATGGCACCCCTTTGCTCCACTCCCATTACAGGAGCTTCATCACTACTACGAGCACCTCCGCCCCTGCATAACCCATTGCTATTTCGGCCTCGTCTTTCTGTGACTTGCACCTTTTCACTTATCATGATCATGCAGGTTCCTATGTTCCATATCTGAGCCCGATATGCACTCATGTCGCCTTAATACCGTTTGCCGTACAGCCAGCATTTCAGGATAGCTTCTGTACTTTTCTCCAGAAGGTGGTGAACTCTGGATTTTGACAAAACTCACGCTATCGATACTTCATCAGCAATTCACTTTCGTTCATCTTTGCATATCACACATGATTGCTTTTGCAACCTTTTCCCTACGCGCTCACTACCATAGCTCTTTACCACAGCAGCCAAGGGTTGTTTGACAGATCCTCCTGATCGGTCTCTATCGAGGGGCCTTCCCTCATCTCAAATACAGCTTTCATAGCACACCACCACCGTACATGCCGTTCGGCATACGGCGGTTCAACCAAACAGACTATTGTAC
>CAZTUL010000146.1:0-1804 GCA_964616275.1 uncultured Spirochaetaceae bacterium
ACAGCAATATTGAGCATCCTGCTTCGCAGATACCCCACTTTAAAGTAGATAGGGAGGTATCCAAAAACCAAAATTGAAGCAATAAGAAACGCCGTTACAGCCTCTATAATGGTTGCTGGAACGACAGATGACGAAATCGGCAGTAGAGTCACTATCCAACCCACAGAAGTACTGAGCAGAATGGATACAAGAATTACACCAAGACTACTTAAGTAGCGAGCAAGAACCATTTCCAAACGAGTAGTCGGCAGACTCGCAAACAGCTTCTCCATCTTATAAAACCCCTCATACGAACAGACCGACATAGTCCAAAAAAGACTGGCTCCAACCGTAGCGGTGACATAAGGTGAACTCATACCACTGCCGGACATCGATACGATCAGCATGAGCATAAAGAAGAGGAGGAAAAACACTGTTCGCTTCTGCAGCAGCATATCTTTATATACCAGAGCAATAAGAGTGGTTTTCATATATTCAGGCTCCTTTTGGTGAGGTAGAGCATGAGATTGTCGAGAGAACAATGCTCCAGTGCTATATGGGGGAAATCGTTTTTTATCTGTTCTGGAGCATCGGTAACGCCCTCAAAGCCAAAGGAATTCTTGGTATAACCACAAAGGAATGCAGTGGAGTTTTGCAGTATTGCCGCTAAATCCTCAAGAGAACCTGTGACTAATTTATAACGGTCAAGGACTTCATCCTTTGGTAACGTAAACCGATGATTACCATGGTCCAGCAGACAAATATAATCGGCTATCCGTTCAAGATCACTGGTAATATGGGTAGAGAACAGGACTGAAGCATCACCATCACTTATATAAGCTTGGAGAAGCTCCAGAATCTCATGGCGAGACACAGGATCCAGACCTGAAGTAGGCTCATCGAGAATAATGAGCTGTGCATGATGAGAAAGTGCCAAAGCAGTCATGTACTTCATCTTCATACCTTGTGAAAAATGCTTCAGAGCCTTATCACTGGGTAATTCAAAGAGTTCAAAGTACCGAAAGAACTCCTGGTCATCCCACCGGGAATAAAACTGTTTTACCATGTTCTTCATTACAAAAGGAAGTACGTCCTCATACAGACACGGTTCATCATAGACAAATCCAATACGATCTTTCACTGACCGTTCTTGTGCGTCCATACTTGTCCCAAAGAGATGGATCGAACCCGTATCTGGTTGTATAAGATGCATAATAAGGCGAATGAGCGTAGTCTTACCACTCCCGTTCGGACCAATACACCCCAGGATAAAACCTGGCTCAAGTCGGAGAGACAAATTGTTTAATGTGAATCCAGAAAACGTCTTTGTCACCTGATTCAGTTCCAGTAGCGGTTCCATAGTATTTCCTCTATCGATCTAGTCATTATCGTCATGGTTGTGTTTTCGGTTGGAAAACAGGGTATGCAGTGCGGCCTGCACGTGCTCCTCTGAAATATGCAAAAGCAGTGCCTCGTCTACCGCTGGAGCCAGTAACGACTCAATACGTTGTGTTTTCTGCTCTACGCGGTCTTCAGCATTCTGTTTACATACGAACGAACCCCGTGCAGCCTGTGTGTGAATATAGCCTGCTCGCTCAAGCTCCTCATACGCCTTTTTTACCGTTATGACACTCACATGGAGCTCCTGTGCCAGTAACCGAATAGAAGGCAGCTTTGTTCCTCCGGCTAACGTACCCGACAGAATCTGCTGAATCAGCTGATCTTGAATCTGCTGGTATATGGGACTGTCGGAAAATTGCGATATGGTTATAAACACAGCTCCTCCTGTACCTACTGTATATATTATATATGCACAGTTGTCCAG
>CAZTUL010000147.1:0-1795 GCA_964616275.1 uncultured Spirochaetaceae bacterium
GCCAGTGGAACCTGGGCAAGGTCATCCTGGTGGGCGATGCCGGATTCAACAGTGTTGAGAATCGCAAGGTGTTCTTGCGGGAAGGCGGAGACTTCATTGTCGGTGAGAAGCTCCGCAGTGGCTCTGAAGGTGCAGCAGTTGAGGCTCTGCACCGTAAGGGGCGATACCGTACCCTCGATAACGGCCTGCAGATCAAGAACGTCATCATGGATGAAGGTCTGGCAACCGAAAGAAGATTTGTCATCGTGAAGAATCCTGATGCCGAGAAACGTGACCGGCTGGTTCGTGACAGCATCATTGATGAAGTGAAACGTCGGCTTGATGCCCTTTCGCAGATGGAAGGAAAGGATCATACAAAAGCCGCCTGTGCACTTCGTTCCCACGGCACCTTCGGCCGATACATCATTCAGACAAAGGGTGGAGTGCTCAAGCTGGACAAGGCAAAGATCGCATCCGAGGAACTCCTTGATGGGAAGTTCCTGGTGAGTACCTCCAACATGAACCTCGATGCTGCTGATGTTGCGATGGGGTACAAACAGTTGTTTGAGATTGAGCGGGTGTTCCGGGACATGAAAAAAGTGCTCGAGATACGTCCTGTGTACCACAGGCTGGATGACAGGATCCGCTCGCACATCCTCATCTGCTGGATGGCGATGGTATTGGTCCGATACGCTGAAGAGAAAACGGGAAAGACCTGGTTCTCGATCTCTCGAACCCTGGACGATATTACCGCAGGCCTGATTGAGACGAAGAGCTCAACGCTCTGGTACACTTCGCAGATCTCTGATGAGGCGAAGGAACTCTTCTCGAAGCTCTCACTGAAGGTTCCCGGCAAGGTCTTGGAAGTCGATTCAAAGGTGTAGTACAAACTGATTTCGGGAAAGGCTGATCTAATTCCTTTTAAAAGATGAATTAGTTCAGATTTCTTGTACTACGAACTGTACAACGCCAGCAAAGGTGATTATGCCATTTCTCGTCATGTATTTGGACGAAATATTCCTACGTATTCAGTATACGATATTTTAAGGATCTATAAGTAAATTAGTACTTGTTATGTATTGTCCATGCTTCTTTTAAACTACTGATCATTTCATCGATCATGGTTTCTGGAGAGGGCGCACAAATAATACCACTTGAAGATCCAGTTGCTTCAGCACCTGCTAGAATTACATCAAAAACATTCTTGCCACTTCGAATTCCTGCTGCTTGCAGAACCAGAATATTCGAATTGATTGATTTAACTGTGTTGATTGTAGCTTTAATGTAATCCAT
This sequence comes from uncultured Spirochaetaceae bacterium, assembly GCA_964616275.1. GTDB lineage: Bacteria > Spirochaetota > Spirochaetia > Sphaerochaetales > Sphaerochaetaceae > CAYZJV01. The sequence continues at coordinate 1,273 of CAZTUL010000147.1, forward strand.
GTCGCTAGTTTGGTCAGTACCTATTAGATCAGTAGGTTCGGCAATAATAATATCAGGATTAAGACAAGCCACTGATTTTGCCTGCGCAATAGAGTCGGCACAGACAATTGTCATTAAACCCACCTCTTTAGCTCGAGTAATGGTTTTGTCTAACACTGAAATTGAAATAGGTTTTTCAGCATGATTTAACATAACTCCATGTGCACCTGCAGCCACTAAGGATTCGGGCAGGATATCAGCTAAACCACGTCCAATACTAATAGGATCCATATGAGGTGCAAAAAGTAAAATTCTATCAGTTGCTTGAGCGATTCTTCGAATATCAATTATTGGAGATGTAAAAATTATATCTATGTCATATTTTATTGCTGTTTTCTCTGCAAGCATAGCGAGTTTAAATACTTGATCTCCGAACAGATAAGATTTAGGTCCAATTTCAAAAAAAGGTGGTTTTATATGTTTCTTGTTCATTGCTTCAAAACTCCTTGAATGCTTCTATTAAGGAAGAATAAACATTTCTAAA
>CAZTUL010000148.1:0-1733 GCA_964616275.1 uncultured Spirochaetaceae bacterium
ATGGCTATGGGTTTGTAGATGGGTTTGGTGAATGCTTGTTCGATCTTTGAGATCAATACTGAGTTCACCTCGATCACTTCCTTCACATCAGGATTAGCACGGTTGCCGGGGTTATCGCTGAGCATTTTCCAATAGCTGTCATAAGCTAAGATACCTGGAGCGTCTTGCGGTACTTGCTTGTCTATGATCTGCTTCATATTCATAGAGATGGTTTTTAGAACTTCTCTTTTTTCGATCAGGGAAATGCTCTCGAAAGTATCGATGTAATTGGGATGGATGGGGAATAGATTCACAAACTCATCCATACGTTGGGTTAGATCGTCATAATAACGTGTATAAGGTTCCAGGTACTCTCTGATCCTTTGAGTTTGGTCAGCGCTTTTCTTCAGCAGACGATTGGCAACCACATACTTGAGATCATTCCTGGCTATGCGTACCTGTTCGAATCTATCCTTCACTCTGCGCAAGCTATCGGCCACGAACATGAATTTGGGGCTATCGAAAATCGCTTCCTGGATGCCTGCAATAAATCTGAACCTCAAATCTTTACAGGCCTCTCCGATCTCTCGCAGGAAATTGAGATCGATCACCAGGTCTTGTCCCTTTCTACTTCTGAGGTAGTCCAAGAGCTCATCCACCACTAAGATCAAGCCATCGTCGGGGAATACCTCATGAAAGGCCTGCATCATCTCTTCAAGATCTTTCTTATTAGAATAGCTCTTGTCCATCGGGGGGAAGGAGTAGTTTATACCGTATTTCTTTAGGTTCTCTTCGAGCTCTCTGACCAGTATATCCCGCAGTGGCATTGTGGTAGCTCCAAGTTCTGTGCGGATAACTATTCTGAATCTGCCGGCTATGGCATTTGCCTTTTCCTTCACCTTTGTATCTGTCAGGTGCTCCACAAGTTCAGCATCTCCGCAGATGGCAGAGATCACTGATAGCAAATGCGATTTACCGGTTCCGTAGTTACCTACAATCAGCAGACCTTTATTGTCTGTAGGGGCTTCAAACTGCAACTGAGGAATGATGACATTGGCGATACGATCGGACATTTCTGCTGAGATCACATAGGTGCTCACCAGGTTTTTTGCCCTTTGAGTGTCGGAAGCATCCTTTAGCTGAACCAGACTTTCAATGGGTTCATATTGGATAAGGTCTTTGTATAACATCAGAATTCTCCTTCGGAAAAACATTCTTGTGGCTTTGCATCGATTGCCACGAAATCTTCTATTGGGTATGACTTATATTCAGGATATCCGGGGTCTGCGTAATACAGCTTGTTATCTTTCATAGTACCAGTCCAGAAAGCAATGATGGTTTTATTTCTGGATAGCGATTTGAGAAGTGCCAGGGGATCAGTCTGGAGGGATGGCTCAAATAGGATATCGAGTTTATCTAATATAACTGGGGAAGACAAGGGTTCCACTATCTCAGTCATGATCTCTGTCACCTTCAATGGTCTTTGTTTGATGCTGAATTCAAGCAGCCTTGAAGAAAGCTCAAGATTGAGGTTTAGAGGCTTTATTCCACGATCAGAATTTACCATGCTCAAGACATTCTGTATACCTGCATCTTCGCAGTTCACAAGAATGATCAGACGATGGTATTGTGCTTCAATCGATTCAATAGCTGATCTAAGCTTATCAATGATCCCAGTCATTTTGATTCGTCTTTTGGCTGTTTGCGGCTTGCTCCACCAGCCTTGACCCAGGCATCAATCTCAGAGATCTTGA
>CAZTUL010000149.1:0-1674 GCA_964616275.1 uncultured Spirochaetaceae bacterium
TGCAATCCAACCTCGCCGGATTCTTGAACATCCTCGAGGCCTGTCGGAACTTCAAAACCAGCCATCTGGTCTACGCATCATCATCTTCGGTGTATGGCATGAACGAGAAGGTTCCATTCAGCACCTCCGATAACGTCGACTCTCCGGTATCGCTCTATGCCGCCACCAAGAAGAGCAACGAGCTCATGGCGCATTGCTATACCCATCTCTATGGATTCCCGAGCACAGGACTACGGTTCTTCACCGTCTACGGTCCTTGGGGCAGACCCGATATGGCATACTTTTCATTTACCAACAGGATCGTGAAAGGAGAACCGATCAAGATCTTCAACAATGGTGACATGTGGCGGGACTTCACCTACATCGACGATGTGGTCGCCGGAATTCTCAACATCCTTCCCAATCCACCGGTGCCGAATGAGCATGGTGATCGGTACAAGGTCTACAACATCGGCAACAACAAGCCCGAGCAGATCATGGACTATTTCGCAGCATTGGAGAGAGCTTTGGGAATGACTGCCAAGAAGGAGTTTCTTCCCATGCAACCAGGTGATGTCTACCAGACTTATGCCGATGTTGACGACCTCATGAGGGACTTTGATTTCAAACCTTCCACGCCGATTGAAGTGGGACTACAGAAGTTCGTGGATTGGTATAGGAAGTATTATTTGCTTGGCAGTGATTCTAGGTAAGACTTGGTCAGTAAAAAAGTACCGAAACATCAGTTTATTACTATATTTCTTAATGAGGGGGGAGGAATAATGGAGAAAGTGATTGGTTTGTATGGAAAAGGAGATAGCGGAAAATCTCGGACTTTGTATTTATTGGCTAAGCTATTAATTGAAAACGGAGCATTGCTTTTGAGGTCGACAGAGAATATTGACTTCTTTAATGATAATCCATTAAGAGCGAGCGGGACCACTTGTGATTTCAGGGCTGTTTTCACACTAAACGATAAGATCATTGGAATTACATCAAAGGGTGATAACGACAAAGAGATGGAGAGCAATCTACAGTTTCTCAAAGAAGGGGCTGAGTGTGACATCGTATTTTCTGCCACTCTCTCACGGGGTGTCACAACCAATGCATTATTTTCTTATGCTGAGGATCACTCTGCAGTATTGATATGGGTTGCAAAAAGCTATTATGCAGATAATACCACAATTAAGCCAACTCCTAGTCAATTTGACATGATGAATAATCTAGAGGCGCAATTCATGTTCAATCTTATATAGGTGTTGCTCCATTGAGAAGTGGATCATTTGGCGAGTTCTTTATAAGCTGCTTCATGACGCTTGAACGACTTCCTTGAGACCGCAAGCAGCTGTTCATCAGAGACTTGCTCATCAGCAGCGATCTGATCGTAGGAGATGATCACATACTTGGGGGCGTTGTTCTTCAATATCACTACAGATCCATTCTCATCGACGGCCCGAGCGATCTTCGAGAAATTCCGATTTGCCTCAGTGATGGATACCAAGTTCTTCATGTCTACCAACATCATCAATACCTCCAGTAGCTTCACCTTGATGATACTCAAAAAGTAGGATAAAAACAACCTATTATTTATCCCCGAATACTAAGTTTGTATTCTATGATTAAAAGTTCAACACAAGAACAGCATATACAGATTTTAACGAAAGGGTTGCAGAATCCATCAATTTGGTATAGGAA
>CAZTUL010000150.1:0-1654 GCA_964616275.1 uncultured Spirochaetaceae bacterium
AATCGCATTATTGTTTCACAATCTTCAATTATGAGGGAGTAGTTTCAACATACATGTGGACATGATTTTTTTCTCCATCTGGAGCACCAGTTTGGGAAGAAGGAGCGATGAATAGCTCAATGCAAACTGAGACATACAATCGAATTACTCTGACGTGTCTACTTTTATTGACAAGTGCAGTCTATTTTTCTTGACAAATGCAATCCTCCAAATTTCTTTCTACTTTTTGGGTCAATTAATATTTACTAATCCTCCCAATTTTTTTCTACTTTTTGGGTCAGTTTTAGTTGCTTGATACAATCTAATGGTTTAGAATACCTATATGACAATAGCCAATAAAGAGTACTTGCCTAGGTTGATTGACCTGTATATGCACGATGTTCTTCACATGAGAGGGGCCGTTCTCATTGAAGGTATCAAGTGGTCTGGGAAGACAACATCTGCTAAAAGACATGCCAAGAGCCTGATTGATTTGTCAGTCAATTCTGAGAAAGAAAGGGCGGAGTTTTTGGTACGAGAGAATCCTGACCGACTCTTTTCTGAAGACACCCCAATTCTTATAGACGAATGGCAAAAGGTTCCTTTGCTTTGGGACACGATAAGAAATCAAGTGGATAAGCGTGCTGGCTTTGGACAATTTATTCTTACAGGTTCAACCTCACAGACAAAGGCTGCAGAAACGCTTCGTGCTCACTCCGGAACTGGCCGAATTGGAAGGATCCATATGCATACGATGAGTTTATGGGAGTCTGGAGATTCAACCGGGGAAGTGTCGATTGACACTCTCTGGAAGGGAGTGGAAAAAGTGTATGGAGAAAGTAAGCATACTGTATCTGACATAGCTTTTCTTTGCTCTCGGGGAGGTTGGCCGGAAACACTGAGAATGCGCAAGGATTTATCCTTGAAGCAGGCATACCTGTATATTGATGAAATATGTGAAAGCGACATTAGAAATGTTGATGGACATAGGAGATCTGCACAGAAGATGAGAAAGGTCTTGCAGTCATATTCAAGATTTTCCGCCTCTGATGCCCCAAATACAGCAATAGAAAATGATGTATTTGATATTTCAAAAAATACCCTTGCTGACTATCTTAAGGTTCTTGAGGATCTTTTCATTACCGATGAAACAGAGGCTTGGAATCCAAATTTCAGATCCGCTACAGCAATTAGGCAGTCGAACACCAGATATTTGGCTGATCCTTCAATTACAACGGCTGCCCTGAAGATGGGACCGGAAGATTTATTGAACGACTTACAGACTTTTGGTTTGATTTTTGAGACCCTTTGTGTAAGAGACCTTAAGGTGTATGCACAGGTACTTGATGCGGATGTTCTCCATTATCGTGATGCGGCGGGCCTTGAATGTGATGCAGTATTCCATGGGAGAAACGGAAAATATGGATTGATTGAAATCAAACTTGGGCAGAATCGTGTTGAAGAAGGGGCTACAAATATGCTAAGGCTGAAAAAGAAAATAGCAGCTTCAAATCAGAAGGTTCCAGATTTTCTCATGGTTCTGACAGGAACAGGATTTGCCCACCGTAGAGAAGATGGAGTGTATGTTGTACCGATTGGATGTTTGAAGCCTTGATACTGAAGTCGTTTCCACCAGAAGAGTAGCTTCCTGAAAGCACATACTCACGTGTTCATT
>CAZTUL010000151.1:0-1639 GCA_964616275.1 uncultured Spirochaetaceae bacterium
AATCTTCTCTTGTATTCTCCAATGTGCTCTTTGAGCTTGCCACCTTCATTATATGGTTCCCATTCCAGGGTTTCCAGAAAAGTATAGCCATCTGCCTTCGACACTGATATCTTTGCACCAAACTCCACAGGGGCCGTCACCTTTCCCCTGATGATGGGACGGACATGGGGCTGGGAGATGCTGACAATCCTGTTCTCAATCTTGTGCTTGCGCTGGGAGAACATCTCCTGTTGCTGGCGATACACCTCGTGTACTACCAGCAGGTTGCGATACTGTCCCTTGCCAAGGACTGTGAGCCCTGCCTTTTCTGCAAGGCCTTCAATATGGAGGATATCACGCCTGATATACTGCAACTGCTGCCTGATCCCTTTGCGTATGGCATTTTTTCGGGGTTTCCGGTTTCTTGATACACGCAAGAAATCCTTCCTTGCCCGTACCCGTACCCGGTAGGTTCTGGGTTTCTTGACATGCCCTTTCATCGAAGCGTGGAGTGCATCGATGATATCCTCCAGCTTTTCCCGTGCCTCGTTGAGCAGGCTCAGGTCGGTTGAGTAGCGTATGTCTGCGGGTACACAGGTTGCATCAACGAGAAGCTTGCCCTTGTGTGCATCTGCCTCTCCAGGGGCTGCAGGCTCATCATCCTCACTGGAGCTGGGCGAAGCGTCACCTGCATCTTCTTGGGCATCATCATCCCCAGCTTTCCTTGCTTCGAACTCCATCATCCGCCTGACAATCTTCTCGTTGATTTCACCTAGCATCTCCTGGGATATCCGCTTGCGGAAGTGCACAAGCGACGAGGGGTCGAACGGCGCCTCATCCTGGAAACTCTCCAGTCCCAGAAGGTATTGGTAATAGGGATTCTCCCTGATGTCCTCAACCAGCTCCTCATCTGTGAGATTCTTCATCTCCTTGATAAGGAGTGCTCCCAAAGCCATACGGAAAGGCTTGGCAGGGTTGCCTGTCCTTGAGGGGAAGTGCCTGGTGTATTCCATCTCAAACTCTTGCCAGGGTATGAGCCTGGCAAGCCGTACCCAACGGTTCCTTGGGTTCAGCTCACCACCGAATTTCATATGGAAGTCAATGAACTCCAACTGGCCTGTATTCTCTTTTTTGCGGTACACAACAACTCCAGGTGCAAGGGTTTTGCATGAAAAACAGGGGTTTCTCATGCATTTATTATCCCTTATTATACCATTTATTACTTTCAATGTATACAGTTATTTGTTGTTCAGTTGCCTCTAATTAAGCATAGGGTGAAAGCATACCAAATACTGAGAGAATAGAGAACCTATTCATACCACTCGTAGCGAAAATGTTTGACAGATGTATAATTACTTTACTTGTTACTCGTAAAAGTATATTTATATTCTAATATGTAATATTAATTGCATATATTTCTCATGTTCATGCAATTCAATTTCCTTTTTGTGATTTTATTTTGTATTAATAACGTTATAAGAGGCTCTTGCAAAATAGCAAAAGCTTGGTAATTTCTCCTGTCCCAAGCACTCGGGAGAGCCCTTGGGTGCACAAAATTGTCTGAAACTGACCCAAGTTGGGCAAAATATATGGAAATGGACCTGGCAATCCTATATAATGTGATTTACCACAAACACATAGAAGGAGAGCAGGTCCATGA
>CAZTUL010000152.1:0-1635 GCA_964616275.1 uncultured Spirochaetaceae bacterium
ATCCGAGGGGTTTCCCCAAAACCCATGACTTCAAGGCAGGGGAAAGGGAAACAACACAAGAAGTATCCATACCTGTTGCAAAAGAAGAAGATACAGCATGTGAACCAAGCCTGGGCAACAGATATCTCATATATCCGTCTCCCCAGCGGCATGGTGTATCTGGTGGCCATCATTGACTTGTTCAGCCGCAAGGTGCTGGCATGGAAAGTGAGCAATACCATGGATGTGGCATTCTGCAAGGAATGCCTGCATGAAGCGATTGATCGGTATGGGGTACCGGCAATCTTCAATTCGGACCAAGGCAGCCAGTTCACCAGCATTGAGTTCCTGGCAATCCTGGAAGACCTTGGAGTGGCTGTCAGCATGGATGGGGTCGGGAGATGTCTCGACAACATCCTCATGGAGAGGACCTGGCGGACGATGAAGTACGAACATATATTCCTTCATGACTATCGGACACTCGGAGAGTTGAGAAGAGGCTTGAAGGATTTCATTGATTTCTTCAATGGTAAACGGTTGCATCAAGGATTGGATTACCAGACTCCTGATGCTGTGTATTATGGAGCATTTCCTGTGAGGGAGATGGAACAATGGGTAGCTTGATATTCGTAAGATTTCCAACTACCTGTCTAGACAAAGGGCTTAGCTAAAGTTAGAATAGTATTTGGGCATAAAGGGTTGCATTTACTGGGAATTCATCAGAACAAATTAGGGGTATGGTTATTATTTCAGTCTAAACAAGGAGCAAACAGTGAAGCGAATATCTTGCGTACTGATATTTTTGATACTCTGTTCAATGATCTTTGGAGCTCAAACTCCAAACCAACTCTTGTTTAGAAATATTGAATGGGGAACTGACGCGACGTCAGTCGCATCTATTCTTAAAGATCAAGGATTCCCAGATCCCAATATTAGTGACTCTTTTTTATGGCATGACTGGGGTTCTGATTCGTTAAGATTCAATGGTAAGGATATCGGAATTTCCCTAAGCTATAGTTTTGACGGCGATTTTTATATTGCTGGACATGAAGTACGCAATATTACTCTCATTTTTCTATACAGCCATGGAGCAGATTTTGTTTCTTACGATCATGGGAAGACAACCTTTCTACAAGCCAGAATAACTTTCGATACACTTGATGCAAAAATCGTATATGACGATTTGTTGCAAAAATTAAAAACTCTGTATGGAAACCCGGTAAAACAATATCAAGAAAATACTTTCTATCAACTTTATTATGCTGAGTGGAATGGGGGAAATAAAACTGGGATTAATCTACAATGCGGGTTGAGGAAAGATAATGGCACACTAGTATACCAAGATGTGACACTTTACTACGGAAAGACTAACGATAAAGACCTATTCTCTATGCTTGCTGCTGCCAAAGAGAGTGAGGTACTTAAAAAACAGAAAAGTAATTATGACGGCCTCTGATCAGATTCCAGCATTTAACAGGAAAATTGAAACCAAGGAAGACAAATAAGTTCTATCAAGTTATTCTATTAGCTTACAGCTATCAATCTGGGACATATTTCACGTAATTTTACCAGCTGTGCCAATAATATAATTGTGTAACCCTTTGAGGCCCTAAGGAAGTAATCATATTATTGTGCACCACGTTAGGTTCAGCCGGA
>CAZTUL010000153.1:0-1535 GCA_964616275.1 uncultured Spirochaetaceae bacterium
TGCTTAACCTCAGGCCTTCCACAATGGCCAGCAGAAAAGGAATCAGCGTCACATAGATCGCCCCCAGGAGCGGATACTGAAGATAGGCGTATTCCGGTGCGTCCTTGGCGAATGCAGCTGCTGTCTGGGGCAGCCAGAATGCGGCTAAAAGTATGATGCAAAGGGTGATGAACAGGACACCGATCTGAAATAAGGAAATGGTCATTCTTTTCATAAATAATACCTTCTTTCTCCACTAGTAATGATACTTGATTTATACATACTATATCATTATTTTTATCGATAATCAATAATATTTTATTGATTAAAATAAATAGAACTGACAGAGCATTTCGCTCTGCCAGTTCTTCTTCTGATTCGTCCTGTCTTAATGATTGAGTTATTCCGCTTCCGCCATGGCCACAGCCGTTTCCAGTGCGATCTTCATCATTTCCTTGAATGTTTCCTGTCTTTCCAGCGCAGTGGTTTCTTCTCCTGTGATCAGACTGTCTGAAACTGTCAGGAGTGTAAGTGCGTTGACGCCGGCCAGAGCTGCTTCTGTGTAAAGAGCAGCGGCTTCCATTTCCACACCAAGGGTTCCTGCGTCCATAAACAGTTTGGCAGCGCCAGTCGTGTCATAGAAGATGTCTGAGCTGAGCACGTTGCCCACATGCACATTCACACCTAGTTCCTTAGCCTTGGTGTAGGCCGTATGCAGAAGCTCAAAGCTTGCTGTAGGCGCAAAATCCATACCTCTGAATCTGTTCTTGTTGATGGAAGATGTGGTGGATGCGGAGCTTGCCAGTATGACATCTCTGATCTTCACATGTTCCTGCATGGAACCGCAGCTTCCGACTCTCATGAGGTTCTTCACACCATACTCGTGAATCAGTTCATGTACATAAATGGAAATGGAAGGAATACCCATTCCTGTTCCCTGTACAGAGACTTCCACACCCTTATACGTTCCTGTATATCCAAGCATTCCTCGTACGTTGTTGTACTGTTTCGGATTTTCCAGGAATGTTTCAGCGATGAATTTCGCCCGCAGCGGGTCACCTGGCAGTAGTATTGTTTTTGCGATATCGCCTTTGTTTGCACCAATATGTGTTGACATAACATACCTCCAATTATTTATTGATTCCCTGCAGCGGAAAAGTACATCCCGGTTCTGCAGTATCTCTGTTCCTTCTCATTTTACCATGAGATGGGCTAAATTTCTTTAAGAATCTGCTTTGTCTCCATATGCTTCCGACGGATCATAATCAGACAGACTGCATTATCATCAATACAGCAAAATGGTTCTTATATATGAGAACGCTCGTTTGATTATTGCCTCTATACGTGATATAATCACTATAAAATAATCTTGAGGTGAATGCTATGAAAAAAGGTCAATTAAAGAAAGAGCTGGTCTACAACTATGTTCTTTCCTATACAGAAGCCAAAGGATATCCTCCATCAGTACGAGAAATCTGTACGGCTTTGAATATTATATCCACATCATCCGTACATTCCTATCTCCAGCTGCTGGAGGAGGACGGAAAACTGGAAAG
>CAZTUL010000154.1:0-1489 GCA_964616275.1 uncultured Spirochaetaceae bacterium
TAAGCAAAATCGTGCTTACTTGTGGAACCAATTGTATCATATAATTGTTATATATTAGGTATAGAAAAAATAACTTGTAACAAATTTTGTGAGATGTTTATGATGTTCATTTCCCAACGAAGCGAGGGTAGCGGAACAATCCCTATTGGACCGTTACCGAGAGAGTGCCGGAAACGAAAGCTTGCTTGCATACCATTCATTATATGCATGAAGTCTCGCTCAGATTGTTTTTCCAAAACATCGACGTCGTTTATGCTGTCGCACCTCAAATGACTTCCACTGAGACTGTACATTATCGTTATCTTCCAGTTCCGGTCCTGTTTCAGCAAACAGTACACCATTTTCAATTGCTTTTTTTATTCCAGCATTCATGATAATGGCATTAACCCCTCTTCCAAGATATTCGGGTTTAACCGCAATTAAATACATATCCAGAATAGTGTGGTGCTTTTGAGTTTGTAGAACTCTGTACCAGCCCAGTGGGAACAATTTCCCACGTGATTTTTTAGTGGCCTCGGATAGAGATGGAGCCATGATACCGAATCCCGCTACGGCCTCATTTTTATCAACAACAATATAGATATAGTCCAACGATACAAGACTGATAAATTGTTTGATTGCCATTTCAATTTGGCCATCGGATAGTGGACAGAATCCGTAAAGCTCTGCAAATGAGTCGTTATACATGTGGAACATATCTCGGGCGTAGGGAATTACCTCTTTTTTTGTAGAAAATTCAAGCAAACGATACCCTTGCCGTTTCATTGCAAGATCACAAATCCGGTCGATTCGAGGGTCAGGTTCTTTAGGTACAGTAATCTGATACTCAACCCAATCCACTTCCTTTTCAAACCCAAGCTGTTCTAGATGTGTTAGATAATATGGATGGTTATACAGTGTGATGAACATGCCAATTTCATCGAATCCTTCAATAAGAAGCCCTTGCTTATCGAGGTCTGAGAACCCAATAGGACCGATGATTTTGTCCATCCCCTTTGCCTTTCCCCAAGCAATTACTGCTTCAAGTAAAAGCCGAGTAACGTCACAATTATCAATAACGTCGAAGCGGTGGAATCGAAGTGTTTTTATATTCTTTAGGCGATTAAGTTTGTGATTAATGAGTCCTGCAATCCTTCCTACAACCTTTTCGTCTTCGTATGCCAAATAACAAATTGTCTCTACATATTCATAGGCCGGATTTTTCTTTGGATTGAAATTCCATTTTTCATCGAAAATTAATGTTGGAATATACTGGGGCACATCCTGATACATGGTAATGGGAAAAGTGTGGAAAACATTCCAATCATGTCTACTGGAGACCTCCCTAATTGTGATCACATTGTGCCTCCTCATGTACAATCCGCTTCATTGTAGAACTCATATACAATTTATCTCATTTGACTCTATTTTATGTAGCACCTGTTGTCAAGGTAACACCTGTTTTACAGAAGTTTCTTGGGGAATATACATGAAGACGGCCACGATGCCT
>CAZTUL010000155.1:0-1441 GCA_964616275.1 uncultured Spirochaetaceae bacterium
TGTCAACGTTCAGTGAAAACAATACCTTAGTATGTGCGTTATTGTTCAGTGAAAACAATACCAAACTCTTTCCTCCTAGTGTCCCAAACGGGGGCCATGAAAAGTACTCCAAGGAGAGTTAGCAGCACCGATTCTCCCATTTGCTGAGCGTTGTTCTGTGGTGTATACAGAGGATCGTGAAGAGCTCACTGGTCTGGAAGGTTTAATTATTTCCTTGGGCACGAGTACAAGTTCCTTGCCATTGATGGTGAGTTTAGCCTTGATGCCAAATCTCGGACTCTCAAGCACAGTTACCGTCTGAGCTGCACGAGCAATGATAGATTGTCCCTGGTGTCGCTCAGGGAGCACAAAGATCCTGCCGTTGTAGCTGAACGAGAGACCATGATCAAGTTTTCTTTTGGTATGATGGCAAAGGATATGGGTAAGCTCCTGAGCAGGGATCTGTGAACGATATGCTACCTGAGCATCTGCCGCGGTACGGGCAAAGTGCGTATTGTGTGTCGTAATGTAGGTAGGAAGCCATGCATTTGCCTCCTCTATGGTGTGAATATCTGCAAGACGAAGTTCTTTTACCAACCGATCTTGCAACGTTCCCCAGAGCCGTTCTACGCGTCCTTTAGCCTCAGCTGACGCAGCGAGGATGATGTGGATACCTAACTCCCCCATGGCACGACTGAACTGGGTTTCTGAGGGATGTACTGCTGCAAGTTGTTCGGCAATACTTAACTGCTCAGCGGTGCGGTTGACGGTAAAGACACTGCGTTTATCGGTATACAAGGCAACCGGAAGGGTCTTGCTCGTATTCATCTGCCACACGAGTTCAAAATAGGATTCTGTTGTTTCTTCGACAGAGAACCACAAAGCGAGTACAGCACTGTGGGCATCATCGATAGCTGCATGCAAATGGCAATACCCTCCGCTCTCAAACCAATCGTGCCGACTGGCATCCAGTTGTACCAACTCTCCAGCTCTACTACGTGGTTGCCGACGATGATGACGTTTTGCCTTTCGCTTTTTCCGGCTGCTCTTGATCCCCGCTTCTTTGAGGATGCGGTGTACCGTAGGGCGTGAAAGCTGCAATCTATGCTCACACAGCAGTTTTTCAGTGAAATGACTAAAGTTAAAGTCTGCATACTGCTGACGATACAGAGCTACCACGTGTGCTCGGAGCTCTAAAGGAATGCTATGGGCAGGAGCTCTGCCTACATTTCCATGTACTACTGCGGGGGCTCCTCGCTCGCGTACTGTTCGGCACAATACTTTAATGCGTGATACACTCAAGCCTAACAGCTCTGCTGCTCGCTTCTGAGTAATCTGTTTTTCCAACACTTGTTCAATCACCGTTAACCGCTTTGCCTCTACCTTGTTCATTGCTATCCTTTTCATCCCTCAAGCCTAACGCTCTCTTGTGTGAAAAGGTATTGTTTTCACTGAACAGTTA
>CAZTUL010000156.1:0-1405 GCA_964616275.1 uncultured Spirochaetaceae bacterium
CCGGGGCAGTGACGGCAAACTTACATGAACCCGCTCGGCGTCGCCAACAATCTCATTGGTTGTCAATACTATTTTGCCGCCGGATTTAAGCAACACCGGTTCCTCGGCCAATTGCCCCACGCGAATCTTGGGGCCAGGCAAATCGGCCATTATCGTCAGGCATTGTCCCGCTTCCCTGGAAACGGCGCGCAGCCGTTTGATTATTATCTCATGCCAGGCAAACTCCCCATGCGAAAAATTAAGCCGCGCAATATTCATCCCCGTGCGAAGCAAGTTTGACATGGCTTCAGGTGATTCCGACGCGGGACCGATGGTGCAGACGATTTTCGTTTTATTTCGGGCAAGCATGGCAAAACTCCTGATCAAAAAAAATTGGAATATATACTATATGCCAAATACCATAAGGGGGCTTAACTGTTATGTTTTATTTACCCTTGAAACAGGGACTTCGTTTTTCCATAAAAGCGTTGACGCCTTCCTTGAAATCGTTGCTTTCGGAAAGCTGTTGCTGCAGAACCGCCTCACGCGCAAGAGAGTTATCGAGTGAGTCACACAAGGAACTTCGCATGGCTCGTTTCATGGCCGTGAGCGCCAGGGGCGCTTTTACCGCCAAGGCTTCCGCGAAGGTCTGAACCTCTTCATCGAAATCATCCTCGGAAACTATCCGGTTCACAAGTCCCCATTCGAGCGCCTGCAAGGCGTAAATCCGGCTGCCGATCATGGCCATTTCGAAGGCGCGCCCCAATCCGACAAGCCGCGGAAGATGAAACGTGCCGCCGCCATCAGGGATAAGACCGATATTTACAAAAACCTCCGCAAGAAAAGAATTTTCAACAGCGATACGCATATCAGCGGCCAGCGCCAAATCACAACCGATTCCAACCGCCGCGCCTGATAATGCGGCAATAACCGGCAGCGGACTTTCCATCATGGCGCAAATAAGCGGATGATAATGGTTTTCCAATTGGTCCTGAATGCGGATACTGTCTGCGCTGTCGCCTTTGATTATCTTGAGTTCGGCGCCTGAGCAAAAAGCACCTCCTTTGCCGGCAATTACGATGATACGCGCGCCATGATTCTCCGGCGCATTTATTACTTCTTCGCGAAGGGCATCGGCAACAGCCGGGTTAATGGCATTTTTTACTTCAGGACGATTTATCCAAATCCATTTCACGGCATTACGCATTTCAACACAGACATGAGATGTCGTCATACTGGATATCCTTCCTCTCGTTATGCGTTCATTTGCGCATAACGCGCCAGTCCCATCAAAGGGGGAACTGTATTATGCCTGGCTAGTTTAGTACCTATTCTCTTCGTAAGGCGTATAAAAAACAAGAAGTTTTAATCTTAATAGCCCGAAGGGCTTGCATATCAAAGCCCAGGGTTGCGGTACTCCGCTACC
>CAZTUL010000157.1:0-1372 GCA_964616275.1 uncultured Spirochaetaceae bacterium
TGGACCATTGAACGGAGCACCAACAATAAAAACATATAGCCAAGAGGCAAAGCCGAGCAATCCAATATTCAATAACGTTCCGCTTACACTGCTAGCATCAAAAAAATCGGTTGGCAGTCTCCCTGATAACTTTTGAAGTTTTAAGAAATCTGTCCATGATGTGCGGATATTACGAAATCCATCTATGGCAAACCCTGATACCACAAGAAAGATTGATACCAGAGGAATAAGCAAGATGAGAGTTGTTTCAGCCGTTGTGTTCCATATTATTTCTATGGGAGCCATCCGAGAAGTTGCTCGTAAAAAACTTGAAGCAAACAGTCCAATAAACCCACAGGTGAATCCAACATTGTAAAGATTATATCCTTGATGGAGTTGCAACATGGATCCGGCGGCTGCCGGTAAAATGAGTCCAGCTAGAATTCCGGCTATGCATCCTATTGGTATGGATATGATTAGTGAAAATCCAATTTCAAACATAACATAGGTAACGAGCGGACCGAGTGCTGTTCCATACAATGCTATAAGGCTGTAGGACCCAAGCGTTTTCCTAGCGATTCGTGCAGCAATCCAGACACCAAAAATAATTGGGAGGCAATTCAACGGTGTTTTACCAAATAATCCGAACCCCATTAGGGTGAAGATGGCGGCAATAGTAGGACCCGACAGGCTGACTTCAGCAAAATAAACCAGCAGTAATCCTATAGTTCCAACGAGAGCACAGTTAATCAGTGCTGCTCCCACTCCAACTGTAGTAAAGTCATTAATCAACCTTCCTGCATGGGATTGCAAAATTACAAAACCATTCAGTGCTTCAATCGGGCCGTCAACGAACAGCCCGACTATGATTATCGATACGAGGATGGTTGTAACAACCAGGTACAAGTTTTTTTCATCCCGTTCCACTGTAGGTTCCTTTTACTTAGCAACGTAATTTCGTACATAGTAGTCGTAAGTCTTGGTGGATTCAACAATTTTTATTTCGTACCGGGTACAAATATTTTAAGGTTCACCTTACCAACACGTTTCCTCCTCCTCTCTAGTTTTTATTTCAGCAGGAAAGAAAGTCATATGATAATTGCACATAGTACTCAATCTACTAGGTAATTATACTCAATAGTGCTTGTTAATTAGAAACATGTGGATATCCTGCAGAGGCAAAGCCGCTGACATGAGAAAAATTATATCATCTATAGATTTGCCATAAATTTTTTCCCATCCTCTTTGCATAATTTAATGGCGATATCACGACCATCTTTTGCTGCTGTGGGAAGCCCTCCACCAGGCGTGGTCCACTGCCCAATCATGGAAAAGTTCTTCAGACCAACCAGAGTCTTCGGTAGATTCCTACTGAGGGTAGCTTTTGTTGGGG
>CAZTUL010000158.1:0-1342 GCA_964616275.1 uncultured Spirochaetaceae bacterium
TCATCGCGACGGTCAACGGCGAGCACGGGTACCTGCGCGACATCACCGGCAACCGTCGATACTGGATCGTCAAGTCCAATCTGGAGCGCTACAGGATGATCTGGCGATGTACTGAGGACTATCGCACGCAGTTCTGGGCGGAGGCCAAGGCCATCTGGGAGAGCGGGGAAAACCTCTTTCTCGAAGGCGACTTCCTTGAGCAAGCCGAGGAGATTCAGCTCCAGGCCATGGAAAGTGACGATCGGCTCGGGGGCGTGGAGGAGTATCTCGACACGCTGCTGCCCGAAAACTGGGATGGGATGGATCTTTACGAACGGCGCACATTCCTCTCCGAGAAGAACAATGCCATCTCGGTCAAGGGCACCGTCAGGAGGACTACGGTGAGCAATGCGGAGATCTGGTGCGAATGCTACCGCCACAACCTCTCGGATCTCAAGTCCCACGACAGCTATGGCATAGCAGCCCTGATGGTCCGCATTCCCGGCTGGGAGAGATCCAAGACCGTACAAAGACAGCCTCTCTATGGAAGGCAACGCATCTACAGGAGGAAGGGCTGAACACAAGTGGCGTTCACAACACAACTTTTTCCCTTATATTCAAAATCGATTTCCCTTAGAGGGAAGAACCGGCCTGAAGGCGCGTATACGCGTTAGTAAATATAAGGGAAAAGTTGTTCAGTTGTGTCACTTGTGTACACGCTGCATCACACATGGGAAGATCATACTACCTTGCAAAATGTCGCAGGACACTGATGGAACTCGGGGCACCGTTGAACGGGTGGCGTTGCGTCAAGATCATCGTATGCGAGACGAACGACTTCACGTGCGAACTCTGCGGGTGCACGAAGGTGCGGTACGTGCACCTGATGGAGCACTTCGGGTTCCCCCTGAAGTTGAGTACGGGATGCATCTGCGCAGGCCTCTTGGAGGATGACATTCTCGGGGCGAAGAAACGTGAACGTGAAGCTCGGTGCAGATACCAGCGCAAGACGAACTACCTGAAGAAGGAGTGGTCCGCAACTTCGGAGAAACGATGGGAGCTGCGCTACAAGCACCGCAAATTGTTGATTGATACCGACAGTTTTCGTGGACGCGAGTACTACCGCCTCGAGATCGACGGAGAGGGGTATCACTGGAAGGACAATAGGCGCATGGAATCATTTCTGGATACCCAGCACTATGCGTTCGATTTGATGGATGAGGAAGATGCTGGAACAAGAGATCGAACAGCAGCTGGTGAGGGCTGTGAAGAAGATGGGAGGCCGGGCGGTGAAATTCATGAGCCCAGGCTTTGACGGGATGCCCGACCGCCTGGTGCTGCTACCCGGTGGCAAATGCGGCTT
>CAZTUL010000159.1:0-1330 GCA_964616275.1 uncultured Spirochaetaceae bacterium
AGGAGATACTGATGAAAGAATTACTCATAATTGGTGGAGTTGCGGCAGGGGCAACCGCAGCAGCTCGAGCAAGAAGAATTAATAACGACGTGAACATTACATTGCTTGAGGCTGGAGCAGACGTCTCGTTTGCAAATTGTGGATTACCCTATTATTTAGGCAAAGATATTACCTATAGATCTTCCTTGATACTTGCGAGTCCAGAAACTTTTGATGAACAGTATCGAGTTACCGTACATACGCATACAGAAGCGATTGCGATTGACCGAACAAAGAAAACAGTGAAAGCACGTAATACGCAAACTGGCAAAGAGAAAATATTCTCATATGATGCATTAATACTTGCACAAGGTGGAAAGCCTGTAGTGCCACCCCTTCCGGGAGTAGATAAAAGCCATGTATTCCAACTTTGGACACTTGACGATATGGATCGCATTGATCATTACCTTGACGAAAAGAATCCAAAAAAGGCCGTAGTTGTTGGCGGAGGTTTCATTGGTCTTGAAATGGTTGAAGCTTTGGTCAAAAGAGGTCTTTCGGTTACATTGGTAGAGATGGCTCCGCAGGTAATGCCGAATATGGAGGGTGAGTTTGCTGGTTTCCTTACCAAGGAACTCTTAGATTATGGTGTTACACTCAAACTTGGTATATCCATGAAGGAAGTTAAGGAAAAAAGTGTAGTTCTCTCGGATGGGTCTTCTGTAGATGCCGATTTTGTGCTGCTCTCTGTTGGTGTGCGGCCTACCTTGCAGTTAGCGAAAGATGCTGGTCTGGAAATTGGAGAATCGGGGGCGTTACATGTAGATGAGACTTTACAGACAAGTGATTCGGCAATTTATGCAGCAGGCGATATGGTAGAAATTGCTCACACCATACATGGGAAACGTGTGCGTATGCCACTCGCTGGTCCGGCAAACCGCCAAGGAAGGATTGTAGGTGAAAACGTTCTTGGAGGTTCAAAAACCTATAAGGGTGTTTTTGGAACATCCGTAGTAAAAGTCTTCGGTGCAGTAGCTGGAGCTACCGGAATGAGCCTCAAGATGGCACGAGATGTAGGATTCGATGCTGATGCCGTAGTTACGCATAAGAGTAGCCACACAGCTTATTATCCTGGTTCTGAAAAAGTAAGCCTCATGCTTATATGGGATAAGAAAAGTAAAAAAGTGCTTGGTGCTCAGGTAGCAGGTAGAGTAGGGGTAGATAAACGTATCGATGTGATTGCAACCGCAATTGCCGGAGGTCTTACTCTTGAAGATCTTGCTGAACTTGATTTGGCTTATGCTCCTCCATTTAATTCTCCCAATGGACCTGTAAATATGTCAGCATTCAC
>CAZTUL010000160.1:0-1270 GCA_964616275.1 uncultured Spirochaetaceae bacterium
CTTTCGATCTTCAAAGGACTCCTCAAAGAAATCTCTGATGATGTAGTCCAGGCTCGTGCCATCCACATCTCCCTTGAATTCATTCAGATGATAGAACCCTTCATATTTCTCCGTATGCTCCGGTGTATCCTTGCGATCGAAGAAATCCGCATATTCCATGGCGATGAATATGGAGTTCACCATCTTATCCTTGGCGGTACCGGGATGGACGTTTCTTCCTCTGACCGTGACCTTCGCCGAAGCCGCATTGAAGTTTTCAAACTCCAGCTCTCCCAGAGGTCCTCCGTCCATGGTGTAGGCCACATCGGCACCGAAGGCTTCTACATCGAAATGATGGGGTCCACGACCGATTTCCTCATCCGGTGTGAAGGCCACGTGAATGTCTCCGTGGATGAAGTCCTTATCCTTTACAATATGCTCCAGTGCAGCCATGATTTCAGCTACCCCCGCCTTGTCATCGGCACCCAGAAGGGTCGTTCCGTCTGTGACCACAAGCTCCTGCCCCACATAACCGGAAAGAGCCGGAAACTCCGATTCTTTGAGCACGATTCTCGGATTCACATCCTTACCGCTCATGTCCGGTGAGGTATCCACATGGGCAAGAAGTCCAAGCTTCTTCACTTTTCTGTCGGTGTTGCTTCTGAGAAAACCGAAAAGATAACCCTTTTCATCCAGTCTCGTTTCCAGTCCCAGCTCCTCCAGTTCTTTCTTCAGTTCTAGGGTGAGCACCATCTGTCCTTTGGTGGAAGGTACAGATGTGCTGTTTTCATCGGAAGTGGTGTCATATTTGACATACTTCAACAGTTTTTCCACTGCGCTCATTTAAGTTCCTCCTCATAATATATCTGATGGTTTATTTGCCTTGTAACAGATTCTTTCCTTAAAGCTTCGGATTGTAGATTCTTCTTCTGTCCAGCGAGAAAATACTTTCAGAAAAAGTACCCGGCTCCAGGTCCCTTACCGCCAGATTAAAGTCAAAGACTCTGGCATCGATCATATCGATGTGGTGCAGAAGCTCCGCTTCCAGGAACATGGGCTTCACAGGGCTTCCATATTCAGGCTCATAGTGATGGGACAGAATCATATGCTGCAGCAGCATTCTCTTTTCATCCGGTGTACCGAGTCTGTCACAGATCCGGTCCACATTCTTGACGCCAAGAGAAATATGTCCCAGAAGATTGCCTTCAATGGTGTATTCACTGACGATACCCAGCTCAGAAGATTCCATTTCATTCATCTTCTCCAGGTCGTGCAGAATGATGCCCGCATA
>CAZTUL010000161.1:0-1181 GCA_964616275.1 uncultured Spirochaetaceae bacterium
AAGGGTAATGGCCAAGAAATCAAAGGGGACAAGCAAAGCTGAGGCAACCAAGCGCCTGATATTTGAAAGCGCCCTGACGCTCTTCAAGCAGAAGGGGTTCAACCAGGTCTCCATCCAGCAGATAACCGACTATGCAGGCACTGCAAAGGGGAGTTTCTATACCTATTTCTCCACGAAGAGCGACATAATTGTACAGGAGTTCTGGGCCATTGATGCCTACTATCGAAGTATTGAGGAAGAGGTATTACAAGAGAAAGATGCAGCTCTCAAGCTCCTGAAATTCACTGAGTTGCAGCTTACCTATGTACGTGATGTCATCGGGGTTGAGATGCTAAAAGTACTCTATGCCAACCAGGTGAGCAACGAGGGTTCTACCAAGGTCATTACCGACCAATCCCGGTTTTGGCATACCTTCATCAGGAGTATCATAGAGGAAGGACAACAAACTGGTGAGTTCAGGAAAGACAGGGAGAGCTCCTATCTTGCAGTGCTTTTCAATAGAGCTATCAGGGGGCTTTTCCTGGATTGGAACATTAGCTCAGCAGGATTTGATTTGGTCGAAGAGGGCTTGGCTTATTGCAGGAGCTTGTTGATTCCTGCCCTGCAGGTAAGCCGATGATGCATCAATAGTTGAGGATGCTGCCATATTCGAGAACACATTGTATCGGCAAGATAAGAGAGGGGATTACATGAAAAAAATTGGTGTAGCCATCATTGGATCTGGTGGTATTGCAAAAGCACACGTGAAGGGGTTTCTTGCATTGGGGCATCTCTGTGAGATAAGGGCTCTCTGTGATTCCTATCCTTCGAAGGCTGAAACATTGGCACAAACATATGATCTCAGTGGTTCAGTTGCCACCTTCAAGGACTACCATGAACTTCTAGCTCGTGATGATATTCACCTTGTATCACTTTGCTTGCCTCCTAGCCTGCATTGCCAGGTTACGGTTGATTTTCTGGAAGCTGGAAAGCATGTCGTTGTTGAGAAACCGATGGCTCCCTCCCTTGCTGACTGTGACCAGATGATTGAGGCCCAGAAGAGAAGTGGTAGGGTTCTCTCTGTTATCAGCCAGAATCGATTCAGAACTGCTCCAATGCGTTTGAAACAGCTCTTGGATGAAGGAGCACTGGGAAGGGTGCTCCTGGCCCGAGTGAACTCAATGTGGTGGCGCGGACCTGCA
>CAZTUL010000162.1:0-1143 GCA_964616275.1 uncultured Spirochaetaceae bacterium
CTTCTCCCGCTTTAAGAGGAGTAGCTGGTTCTGTCACTTCAGGTTCTGTTACCGGTGTAATTGCTTCCACTGCTTCAGGCTCTGCTACTGGGGTATCTTCTTCGACCACTTCTGGCTCAACAACTGGAATTGCTTCTTCCACAGTCTCAGGTTCTGTGGCCGGAAGGGTTTCTTCGACCACTACTGGTTCATCCACCTGAATAGAAATTCTAGGAGTGGGAATCTTGGGCACAGGTGGGATGAATTTCATTTCAACCAGATAATCCTGCACAGCCTTTCTCACCGGTTCTTCCATGGAATCAAGAAGCGTTGGGGCCAAATCCATGACCATGTCACTACGATACCTGTCATAGAGTGCAACAGCCTCCTCCTCACTCAGAGCAGGGCTGGGTAGAGAAGCTTGCAATTCCGCTATATAGGTATCCTTGTTTGCCTCGAGCTGGCTGACAATTTGTGCAACAACCTGAGGGATCATACGGTCAACCAACTGAGGAACATAGGCATCCACTTCCTTGGTCAAATCCTCTCTCATCGCCTCCAACTGCGCGGTGACACTGCCCTCGATGGCTGTCTGCAGATCAGCCGCTTGTGCTCTCAGCTCTGCCAAATTCTTTTCAACATACGCTTCAAGCTCACTCTGAAGTACTCCCTGATAGGCTTCTTGATCAGATCTGAGCGTCTCACTAAGTGAGGGAAGTACCATCTCCTCCAATTGTCCTGCAAGGGAATTAAGAAGTGTTTCGTCCTCCAAAAGTTGTGCAGCAATGGAGTCTTTCAATACCGGCTCAAGTTGCTCCTGAAGTCGAGGCAACAGCTCCCTTGCCAAGGTCTCAGCTTCTGAGACCTCTTCCACTGTGGGTTTTCTAACCGGGGGAGTTACCTCCATCAAGGGTTGCAGCTGTCTATCTTTTGCTTGCTGGAGAATTTCATTGGGCACGCCTGGGCGAAGATACCACATTCCAATAAATACAAATGTAGTAACAACAATGGTTATGACCAGCAAATTGATCAGGACAGACTTTTTCATTTCGAACCCTCGTATGGAAAAGATTTCATCGCTCGGATGAAATTCGTAACCCTATGGTATCACAATAGGTTATGACTTGTCGATGAATTACCTTCTTTGAGCGGTGATTACCCAAT
>CAZTUL010000163.1:0-1104 GCA_964616275.1 uncultured Spirochaetaceae bacterium
AATTTTAGAGCACGAGATATTGGATGTATTAAAAAGCCCGTATCGGCCTGATTCTGGATGAAAGATAACGACCGTTGTTTTCCTGAGTTCCAGAGGTAAATGACTGTATCCATGCATGATAGTTGGTCTCTTCCGAAGAACTCCAGTAGTAGGTATTCATTAGATTGCCAATGTTATGCAACTTTAAGTTTCGGTACATCAGATTTAGTTCATCCTTACTCGGTAGAAACCAATCATCATACCCTCCGGTCTCATAAAGTGTGCACAATCTTGCAGCATAATTTTCAGTTGTATTATTTGTGGTGTTATAATCGATATATGCAACTGTTCCCATTGCTATTACTAATGCTGCAGTGTTTGGCTCACCGAAACCTATATCTGTTTCGGTCCCTACTATGCTCGCTGACTCACTTGGTAAAGTACGGTAATATCCGAACGGATAGGTATAATCACTATCCTGCATAAAATCTGCTGGAGCTGCTTCCAAATATCTCGATCCAGTTAAAATTCCATCATTGGTATCATCAAGTAGATCTTTCTCATCTTCCTCAATTGAACCACTGCCATCTAGATCAAATCCAATGAAATCATCATAAAACACATATCCGCCTCCAGGACCAAGACCACCAACAAATAGAGGTCCTATCCACTTCGCGTACAATGTCATGTCTGAAATTACTACTCCACTGCTAAAAATCCACTCGTTTACACAGTTACTTTCTTTATACCATCCCGCAAATGAATAGCCATCTTTAGTTGGATTGGCCGGCTTACTTAGTTTCTGTCCATCGATCACTTCAACAGCATCCAAAACGCTGCCTCCCTGGCTATCGAACGAGACTTTACGCATTATAATTTCAGTGGAACAAGAGGTATGCATAAATAGAATAAAGCTTGCAACGAATAACAGAGAAAGAGTTATGACAACCAAAATTCTCTTCATTTCAAACCTTCTTTTTGGTTAAATACATGAAATATATTGTTTTTGAGGTTGAGGAAAAGCTAAAATTCAGTGTGTGTTTCATACAATTAGATGCCTTTTACTGAAACGCATGGCTTGTGATTCAATCACAAAACCATGCGGTACCAGAATGTTACAGTGAG